>JAZANE010000066.1:0-4233 GCA_036228785.1 Chloroflexota bacterium | reverse complement strand
TGGATACCCAGGAATCTTTGTTTTTATGATTATTGAGCCTACTGTTCTGCCCTTTCCTGGTGAAATAATACTTACTTTAGCAGGTTTTCTTCTTGTGGAGAACACAATTGATCTAATCATCGTGAGCATTCTGGCATCAACAGGAACATTAATAGGTTGTTCAATAGAGTATTATTTATCAAAAAAACTAGGAAATTCATTAATTAATAAATTTGGTAAATATTTTATGTTTTCTAGCTATGATATTAAAAAATCAGAAAAGTATTTTTTAAAGTATGGATCTCTATTCGTAGTACTTACTAGATTCGTACCTTTATTCCCTAAACCTATAACATCTGTAATTGCTGGAATTTATAACATGAATTTTTATAAGTTCTCAATTATAACCTTCATCGCATCATTACCATCTAATTTTATTTATGTTTACGTAGGCACTAAACTTGGTAATAATTATGAAAAGATTTCTGATTATATTAATCCTGTAAGAATACCGCTACTAATATTCGTTGCATTAGTAATTGTATTTTATTTTATGATCAAATTTTATAAAATAAGAACTAGATCATGATAGAAACAGATTTCATAAACTTAAAAGTTAATGGCGAAAATGTAACAGTTTGTACTGGAGACAGACTGTTACATGCTATTAAAAAAACACAAAAAAACGTGCCGACTCTATGTTATGACGACAGAATAGGTCCACAAGGTACATGTCGTATGTGTTTGGTAGAAGTAAAAAAAGGCCAAAATGTAAATTATGTAGCATCCTGTACCTACCTAGCGGAAGATGGTATCGAGGTTTTTACTCATTCAGATACATTAATTGATTACAGGAAAACATTACTAGAATTATCTCTCTCTGAAATCAAGTGGGATGAGCAAAGCTCTGAAAAAACAAAATTAACAAATAATGAATTTAGCGCTGCAGTAAAAGAATATAAACCAGAAAATATATTCCCCGAATTAGAAAAAAGAGAAGTCGCAAAAGATGATCTAAATCCCTTTATTGCCAGAGACTATGATAAATGTATTGCTTGTTACAGATGTACAAATATCTGTAACGATTGGGAGCAAGCTTCTGCTATTACTATTGATGGTAGAGGACAAGACTCAAAAATTTTCTCATTCTTCGACAATAAATTAATGAAATCTGATTGTACTTTTTGTGGACAATGTGTAAACACCTGCCCTACTGGAGCTTTATCGAACAAAAAAATTGAAATAAGTTTAGAAAAAAAAGAAACTAAAACTAAATCAATATGTCCATATTGTGGAGTTGGTTGCGGAATAGAACTAATCAGTGATGGGAAAAAGGTACTTGGTGCAACTCCTGATTTTGATGCACCTAGTTTAGGATCTTTGTGTGTAAAAGGACAATTTGCTTCTTGGGATTTCGTTAATTCTCAGGAAAGACTTACAGACCCATTGCTAAAAAATAAAAATGGAGAATTTGAAAAGGTCTCATGGGAAAAGGCATATGAGGTTTTCAGCCAAAAGCTTAATGCTTCAATTGAAAATAATGGTCCAGACTCAACTGTATGGTGGGCTTCTGCAAGAGTAGTAACTGAAGCAAATTATTTATTACAAAAATTTGCAAGAACAGTTGTTGGAACAAACAATATCGATAATTGTTCTCGTACCTGACACGCTCCTACGGTCGCTGGGATGGCGGTCATGGTCGGCAGAGGTGCTATGACTAATTCTATTCAAGAATTAGCCGGTTCAAAGTTACTATTAGTAACTGGTTCCAACACAACTGAAACACATCCAGTGATATCACTTAGGATGAAAAAAGCAGTTAAGAATGGAGCAAAACTAATTGTTGTAGACCCTAGAAAAATAGAACTAACCAAATGGGCAGATAAGTATATCCAAATACGTATAGGAACAGATATTCCTTTCTATAATGCAGTTTCAAATTATATAATTCAAAATGATTTATACGATAAAGAATATGTCGAAACAAGAACACGAAACTTTGAGGAAATAAAAAACCACTTGACTCTCTATACCCCTGAGTATTCTGCAAAAATATGTGGCATAGATCCTGAAGATATTATTTATACAGCCAAAGAATATGCTAAAGCTTCACCTAAGTCTGCAATTTGTTACACAGTAGGAATAACAGAACATTCATGTGGATCTTACAACGTACAAAGCTTAGCAAATTTAGCTATGCTTTGTGGTAACTTCGGAAGAGAAAATGCAGGAGTCAATCCATTAAGAGGACAAAACAACGTTCAGGGTGTAAGTGATTCAGGCTCTCTTCCAACAGATTTTCCTGGATATCAAAAAGTAGAAGCACCTGGAATGGTAGAAAAATTTGAGAAAATTTGGGATGCTGAACTTCCTAGAAAAAGAGGTATGACTAAAATTACTGCGATGGACAAAATGAACTCTGGAGATGTTAAGTTTTTATTTGTTATGGGAGAAAATACTATAGTATCCGATCCAAATGCTAATCATGCTATTCATGCTCTCAACAATTTAGATTTTTTTGTTGTTCAAGATATCTTTATGACTCAAACAGCTAAAATGGCTGATTTAGTTCTTCCAGCATCATCTTTTGCCGAAGCAAATGGAACTTTCGTAAACACTGAAAGAAGAGTACAAAGAGTAAGACCTGCTGTTGAAACTCCTGGAAATGCTAAAACTGATGTCGATATCATTCTGGGATTCTATGAGGCTATGGGTAAAAAACACAAAATTACTCAACCCGATGAGATATGGAAGGAAATGGCTAGTACTTCTCCCCTATTTAAAGGAATTAATTATAAGAGAATTGAAGAAGAAGGTGGAATACAGTGGCCTTGCCCAGACGAAAATCATCCTGGTACACCTTATTTACATAAGGATCAAATGGAATCAGGAGAAACTGGAATATTTAGTCCTGTTGATCATATAGAACCTGCTGAGCCTACAGATAATGAGTTCCCATTTGTTTTATCAACTGGTAGAAGAAGGTCCACATACCATACCGGTACTCAAACTGGTAAAGCTAGGGGTTTTGATGAAATAATATCTGAAGAATTAGTGGAAATTAATCCATTTGATGCAAAAAATCTTTCTATCAAAGAAAAAGACTTAATTAAAATTGAATCAAGAAGAGGTTCAGTAACAGCTAAAGCTAAAATAACTGATAAATCTCCTGAAGGAGCCGTGTTCATGAGCTTTGCTTTTCCTGACAAAACTAGAACAAATGATTTAACTTCTGATGCAGTGGACTTTATAACAGAAACTCCAGAGTATAAAGCTTGTGCAGTAAGAATAAGCATTGCCAATAAGTAAAAATCAATTTTATAATAGTATATGTTGTCATGCGCCCGTAGCTCAGTTGGATAGAGCGAATGGTTTCTACCCATTAGGTCGGGGGTTCGAATCCTCCCGGGCGTGCCATCAAATATCACAATCTCATGATATTAGGTAGCTTTGACATTCTTTTGGCTAATTTAGAAACAGATCTTTCAAAAAACCAAGCTAATCCGGTATGAATATCGTCTTTAAATGGTTTTATCCATTTATCATCAAGATGACCAGGTCCAAAATATGCACCTAAAATAGAACCAGAAGTAGCACCAAAACTATCTGTATCAGCACCTTGGCTTACTTGAATACAAATTCCATGACCAACATCTTCAGCAAATTTCAAAGAGTTTATTAACATACCTATTTCTTGATAAATTCTACAGTGACCATATTCACCATATTTGTCACTTATTTTATCGTATGCTTCTTCCCAAGAATTCGATTCCTTGACATCCTTAAAACAAACTGAAACTCTTTCAAAAAAACGACTCTTTTGAGGTACAAACATAAGAGCTGTTTCAATTATCTCATCTCGATCTTCCATAATCTGAGCACATGAAATAGCTGCTGCAATAAACATAGTTCCGTAAACACCGGTACGATTATGGGTAAAGCTAGCATCTCTCCAAGCGAGTTCAGAGGCCATTGCAGGATTCCCAGGGAAAGCATATCCATAAGCATCAGCTCTAATTGCAGCTCCACATAGTTCATCGCCAGGATTTAATATATCGTTGAAAACATCTATTAGGTCCTCAGGATTATCGGTTGGTAAAATATTTCTAGGCCCATTACCTCCTTTTTCAAGAAAAGTAGATCTATCCATTCCATCAATTTTTAGATCCATCCCTGATTTTAGAAGCTTTGTATTTTCAGGACCAAAAGTTGTACCAATTGGTAGATGATGAATCCAAAGTTCTTTCATATTTT
>JAZANE010000065.1:0-13111 GCA_036228785.1 Chloroflexota bacterium | reverse complement strand
ATGCATTAGAAGGAAGCATTCTGTCAGCGGGATCAACGATTGAATGGTTGAAAAAAATAGGAATTATAGAAAATTTTGATGACATTGAAAAAGCTATTGAATTTAGTAAGCTAAATCAGGTCATGGTTATCCCAGCAATAAATGGACTTGGTGCTCCCTTTTGGAACGGAAATGTTCGGGCAAGTTTAGAAAATCTAAGCTCTAATACAACTAGAGAAGATATTATTAGGGCTACATTTGAGTCAATAGCATTTTCTACGAAAGCAATAATAGAAATTATCGAAAGAACAGTAGACATTGATATAGATGAAATGAAAATAGATGGAGGAATATCTAGAAGTAAGTTCTTCTCACAATTTTTAGCAGATTTGATAAATAAAAAAATTAAAGTTGCAGCTAACAGTGAAATTACTTCATTGGGGGTAGCAAAGTTATCCCTAGAGTCATCACAAGTAATAAAAAGTAATTCTAATAGCTATATAGATTTCAATCCAAATAAGAATAATTTAGAAATATATAATAACAAATATGAAAAATGGAAAAAAATAATTCTAGAAAAGACTAAGGAGAGTTAAATGTATGTAGGAACTCAAGTTGCACCGAGAGATGTAAGTGATTTGGAGGTTTGGGCACAACTAGGCGTTAATAATATTTGTGCTGATCCTTTTTATGAAGATGAAAATGGAAAGTATGTTTCAATTAATCCTCATGATTGGACTGTGGATATACTAGAAAAACATATTGAATTATTAAGTAATCATGGACTTAGCCTTGATATGGTGCAAATACCTCTTTCTTCAAGACCCCTAGAAGAATCTCAAAGTCCAAATATCATGCTAGGAAAATCTCCTGAAAGGGATAAAGAAATAGAATCAATTCAAAACCTAATTTCATTATGTTCAAAGGTAGGTATTCCAGCAGTTAAATACAATATGAATATTATTGGCATTCCAAGGTCTGAAAGCGAAAAAGGAAGGGGTGGCTCAATAAACTCTACATTTAGATGGGAAAAAATCAATCAAAATGATCCTCCTGGAATCGCTGGAGTTTTAGATGTGGATACAAACTGGGGAAGAATTGATTACTTTCTTGAAAGAATAGTTCCAGTTGCAGAAGAGCATAACGTTAGATTAGCATGTCATCCCCATGACCCATACACCCCTGATGGATACAAAGGAGTCTCAAGGGTTCTTGGTACAGTAGAAGGATTAAAAAAGTTTATATCAATGCATGAAAGCCCTTATCATGGTCTAAATTTCTGTCAGGGAACTATTTCAGAGATGCTAGATGATCCTGGTAATGAAATATTCGATGTCATCAAATATTTTGGCAAAAAAAAGAAGATATTTAATGTTCACTTTAGAAATATTTTAGGAAAAAAATTAGATTTCATGGAAGTTTTTCCAGACGAAGGTTCAATAGATATGATCAAAGCTTTAAAAGCTTACCAAGAGGTAAACTATAAATATATGCTAATGCCAGACCATGTCCCTAGCATATCAGGACCCAATAAAACTGGAGTTGCTTTCTCATATTGTTATGGATATATAGCCGCAGGGCTACAATCAATAAACGAACCAAGAGAAATACCTTGGGTAAGAAAAGGTTAAATTTTTTAATTGTTTTAGACTAAGGAGCAGGTTGAATAAGCTCTATTCTTATACCGCCTGGAGCTCCAATAAATCCAATTTTTCTACCATCTGTTTGAGGTAAAGGGCCTTCTTTATGAACAGCTCCCAATGAAACTAGACGTTCTATATCAGCTTCAATATCATCCGTGTCAAAACCAAAATGTTCTAAACCGTAATGAGCATCATCATCAGCAGGGCCTAATTTTTCATTAGTTCTTTCACTAGAAATATTTATAGCTAACCCACCCTCAGTTTGGGTAATTATAAATGTATCTCCAACGGGCCTTACTGTTTCAGAAATAATCTTCACATTAAAGGCTTTTACAAACCACTCTGCAGTAACTTTTGGGTCTTTTGACTTTAGGTGAATATGATTTACGTTATATGGCATTATATGCTTCCTATGCTTTTAATTTATTTTCTTGGTTTACAGATTCTATAACATCTAGTACAAATGGACCTTCCTTTTGAAGGGTTATTTCTATTTTATTTTTTTTGTAAATTTCTAACTCTCTTTCTCCATCTAAAGCAATTGTTCCTGAGAAGTCAGACAAATAAAATTTTTTATCATAAGAAAAAAGCTCCCAATTCTTAACATTAATTTCTGATATTAAACCAGGTGCAATTGGAGCGTATATCTTCTCTCCCTGTTTTCCAAATTGCATTCTGAGAGCATTATTTTGAGGGATCTCAGTAAGCTTTGATCCTATAGCAGACAATCCAATAGAAACAGGATTTGATTGAGTAAGATAAAGCTGATCAAGCACCTTAGGGTCCCAAATAGCCTTTGATCCAACAAAGTTTTGATTGCTAACAGCAAGATCAATTAGAGCTAAATCTTCATATTTATCATCAATAGAAATAGTAATAATTGGTCTCTGAAAAATTAGTTCTTTATTATTTGAGCCTTGTAGAGAATTTACATAAAAACCTGCTGCCAAACCTGCAACTGTTGGGTCAATCATTATAGGAAAAGCATTATTTGTTCCGGTAGAAATAGGAATTATCGGCACATTTCCAACTTCTTTGGCTACTAACCTGTTAGTTCCATCTCCTCCAAGAACTAAAACACAAGCACAATCTAGCTCTTTGATAAGCTTAGATGCATAAAGTGTTTGTTGTGGGCCATCAAAGTGCTTTGTATCTAAGAAGTTTGCTTCAATGTCATTTTTTAATTCATCAATGCAAGGTCTAAATAATCCTGACTTATCTGGCATAAAATATATGTTTCTAACGCCTTTATAAGCAAGACCTTTAACAAACCTTGTAATAATGTTAGCTTTTTCTTGATTAGAAATAACCCTTCCAGAAGCTACAAGCCTTCTTATATCTTTTCCTGCAGAAGGGTTTGCAATTATTGCTACTCCCTTCAACTTAAATGCTTTCTATATTTCTGATCAAAGAATCTAAGAAATTTGCAGCAGGGACACCGTCTAATGCCCTGTGATCAAAAGTTAATGACAAATATATAAAACTACTTTCATTAATATTTTTTTCGCTATCCAAAGAAAGTTCTTTGGCAGTCTTTCCAACTCCTAAAATGGCAACTTCAGGAGGGTTTATAATCGGATTGAAGTGCTCAACATTATATGAGGACAAATTTGAAATAGTAAAACTAGATCCATTAATTTCATCAGGTAAAATTTTATTATCTTTAATTTTTTTTGATAATTCTCTTATTTCCTTGCTTATGTCTAAATAATCCTTATCTTGTGAGTTCTTAATTACTGGAACTATTAAACCATCTGAGATAGCCATGGCAACACCTAGGTTTATATTGCTCCATATTTTCATTTCATTATTTTCAAAGTGAGAATTTAATTTTGGATGTTTTTCTAATGTGTCTGAAACAATTTTTACTAAAAGATCATTAATTTGTGGCCTGATTTTATGAGGCCTCCATTCTGAAATCAATTTTTTTTGATAAAGTAATAAATTATCCACACAAGCCTTAGAATTTAGCGTAACCTGAGGATTACTTGCGCTTGAATACATTCTTTCTGCAATAATTTGCCTTACATTATTATTCATCAATGATTCGCTTAGAATCAATGAAGAGTCTGAATTATTGCTTTCTAACTGTCCGGATTCAGAGGCTTTTTTTACATCATCTTCAGTTATTCTTCCCGAAGGACCCGTTCCAATAATATTAGCTATGTCAACATCTAATTTTTTTGCTAAATTCCTTGCTCTTGGAGAAGCTACAGATTTATTGTTAGAGCTATTTATTTTTATCTTTTGAGGATTTTCTTCCTTCTTTATTTCAGGCTGAGTTTCTTTTTTTTCAATATCTGAAAGATCTTCACCATCTAGCAAGATCATACCTAAGACAGTTCCAACAGGAACTAATTTACCTTCTTCGACGTCAATTCTTCCCAAAATTCCGTCAGTCGGGGCTTCAACAGCAGCATTTACTTTTGTAGATTCAATTTCAACAAGCTCATCTCCCTTATTTATTTGGTCTCCCTGAGTTTTTAGCCATTTTACAACTGTTCCATCATTCATGGCCATTCCCCATTGTGGTAAGTTTATTTCTCTTGGCATATTTCCCCCTTATTCCATGGTCTTCTTTACCGCTGTTATAACTTTTTGTTGGTTAGGATAAACTAATTTTTCAAGTGATGGTGTGTATGGAATATGAACTTGCTCTGAAGCAACTTTCATTATAGGTGATTGCAAAAACCAAAAGCCTTCCTCTGCTACTATTGAGGAAATCTCTGATGCTGCTGAGCATACCTTATGGGCAGGGTCAACAACAATTAATCGTCCTGTTTTTTCAACAGAATTTAATATAGTATCTTTATCTAATGGAACCAAAGTCCTAGGGTTAATTACCTCTGCAGAAATCCCCTCTTTTTCAAGTTCAATTGCAGCTGATAATGATAAATTAACAGATCCAGCTATTCCCACAATGGTACAATCTGTTCCTTCTTTCATTATTTGAGCTTTTCCAAAAGGAATATTTTCATCTGTAACTTCCCCCCTGGTTCCATATAAATTTGCATCTTCAAAAATAATTACAGGGTCATCATCTCTGACTGCGGTTTTTAGCAACCCCTTAGCATCTGAGGAATTTGCTGGAACTGCAATCTTTATACCAGGCATATTCATAAACATAGGGTATGGTCGATCTGAATGATGAGCTGCAGAGCCACTTCCATACATCATAGATGCTCTATAAACAACTGGCAGGGTGGCCTGACCTCCAAACATATATCTCATTTTTGCTGCTTGTGATATCAGTTGATCCATAGCAACCCACATAAAACTTGTTACCGTTTCAACAATAGGCCTCATTCCAACTAAAGAAGCGCCAATGGCTGCTCCAAAAAAACCATTTTCTGAGAGAGGCGTATCTAGAACTCTGTCTTCTCCAAATTCCTTTAGAAGATTAGCCGTTGCCCCATAAACTGAAAGCCTTATATCTTCTCCCATAATAAACACATTCTCGTCTCTTCTCATTTCCTCTGCTATAGCCTCATTTATGGCTTCAGCAAAAATTTTTTCAGACATAATTACTCCTTAATCTCTATGGATTTTGTATTGGATTTGCCCACATATCCTCAAACAACTCTTCTGGTTCAGGAAATTTACTATTTCTGGCAAATTCTACGGCTTCTTCTATTTCTTTTTTCGAATCAGATTCAATTTTATTGATCTCCTCTTCTGACAAAACTCCTCTGTCAATAAGTTTTTGAGAGTGGATTCCTATGGGGTCCCTTTCTCTCCATTTAGAGATCTCTTCTGAAGTTCTATACTCACCTCTTCGAACTCTTCCTAAGCCCAGGGAGTGTTCTTCAAACCTATAAGTTAACCCTTCTATCAGAGTAGGCCCTTCTCCATTTCTAGCTCTCTTTACAGCCTCAGTAGTTGCCTCATACATAGCTTCAACATTTTGACCATCAACTAAAATTCCCGGCATATTGTATGCCTGTGCTCGATCAGAAACATTTTCTACAGCCACGGAATTTTGATAAGAGGTAGTGATTGCGAACTGATTATTTTCACAGACAAATATAACTGGTAATTTCCATATTGAAGCTAAATTCATTGATTCATGGCATGCACCTTGATTCGAAGCTCCATCACCAAAAAAAACTACAGAAACAAAGTTATTTTTTGAAATCTTAGAAGCAAGACCAGCACCAGTTGCAACAGGAACAGAGGAGGCCACTATTCCTGATTCTCCTAAAATGCCCACAGAAAAATCTGCTAGATGCATAGAGCCGCCTTTTCCTTTGCAATAACCGTCTACTCTTCCATAAAGTTCGGCCATAGCTTTCTTAATACTTCCACCTTTAGCTAAAGGGTGTCCGTGAGATCTATGGTTACCTGCAATATAATCAGTATCCTTTAAGGCTAAACACACTCCAACTGCAACAGCTTCTTCTCCAATATAAGGATGAGCAGCCCCAACAAATTCTCCTGCTTCGTGAACTTCCATAACTTTTTCTTCAAAATTTCTAATAGTCCACATTCTTTCAAGCATTAGTTTTTGTACATCATTGGTTATTTCCATATATTTATCCTAAATTTTTTATGTCTTGGGAAATATCTTCATGTTGGGAAATAATATTGTCAAGTTTTTACAGTTTCTTTTTACTTTAGATATAAACAAGTTTGATTTTTACTCAAAAGAAAGAATGTTACATTGAACCTTTATAAACAAACTAAAATCATATAGTATTTACATATTCAAGAGGCAAGAGTCTCTATATATATATTGCGCGCGCGCGCGGGAGGCCAAAATGGCTAAAAAACCAACAAAAAATAACCATCAAGGATCTGAAGATTATAGTGCTTCCGATATCACCGTAATGGAAGGATTAGAAGCCGTCAGAAAAAGGCCTGGAATGTACATAGGTACAACTGGACTAGAAGGAGTTCAACACTTAATTCACGAGATAGTCGACAATGGTGTAGACGAAGCTATGGCAGGGTTTGCAACAAAAATACAAGTAACACTAAATAAAGACAAATCAGTTACAGTGTTGGATGATGGAAGGGGAATCCCTGTAGATGTACACGAAAAAACAGGAATGTCTGCAGTTGAAACAGTAATGACAACTCTTCATGCAGGAGGTAAATTTGGAGGCAAGGGGTATCAAGTTTCAGGTGGGCTTCATGGTGTAGGAGCCTCTGTGGTAAACGCTTTGTCCAAATGGTTGAAAGTAGAAGTAAGAAGAGATAACAAAGTATGGAACCAATCCTATTCCAAAGGGATAGCTGATGGTCCGTTGGAAAGCAGGCCTCAAACAAAAGAAGACCTTCCTGGAACAGGAACGTCCGTCACTTGGTTGCCTGATGAAGAAATTTTTCCAGAAATAGATTACTCTTACGAAGCCATTACAACTAGATTTAGAGAGATGGCCTACTTAAACCAAGGATTAAATATTCACTTTATCTCTAATTATCATGAACAATTATGGCCACATAATCAAGTTTCATTTAAGTTTGAAGGTGGAGTCCAAAGTTTTGTTAGAAACCTAAATAAAAAAAGATCAGCAATCCATGAAAATATAATGTATGCCAACGAAGTTGTTGACGACATAGTTGTAGAAACTGCCATTCAATATAATGAATCTTTCATTGATAACACATTGTCATTTACAAACTGTATAAGAACTGCAGATGGAGGAACACACGTAACTGGATTTAGGTCTGCATTGACAAGAGTTATAAATGATTATGGTAAAAAACAAGGATTTTTTAAGGAAGATATTCAATCTTTGTCCGGAGAAGATGTTAGAGAAGGTCTAATGTGTGTTGTTTCTGTAAAAGTCAAAGACCCTCAATTTGAGGGACAAACAAAAGGCAGATTAGGAAACCCTGAGGTAAAAGGTGCTGTGGAACAAACTATAGGTAAAAGGCTTAGTGAGTTTATAGAAGACAACCCAGAAGATGCAAAAAGAATTATAAATAAATCTATGACCTCGGCTAGAGCAAGAGAAGCTGCAAAGAAGGCACGAGATCTAATTATAAGAAAAAATGCTTTAGATGGAGGGTCTCTACCAGGAAAATTAGCAGATTGTTCTGAAAAAGATCCTTCTAGGTCTGAACTATATATTGTGGAGGGAGATTCTGCTGGAGGGTCTGCTAAACAAGGTAGAGATAGAAATTTCCAAGCAATTTTACCCTTAAGAGGAAAAATATTAAATGTAGAAAAAGCTCGTCCAGAAAAGATGCTAAATCATGAAGAAATAGTTGCTTTGATAACAGCAATAGGAACTGGGCTTGGCGAAGACTTTAATCATGAAAAGTTACGTTATCACCGTGTAATAATAATGACAGATGCTGATGTTGATGGAGCTCATATTAGAACATTATTGCTTACTTTCTTTTTCAGAAACATGCCTGAACTTATTGGTAATGGAAATCTATATATAGCACAGCCGCCATTATATAAAGTGTCTAGAGGCAGAACCAGTAAATGGATTTACTCTGATGGAGATCTAAATAAATGGATTTCAGAAAAAATTTATAATAATTTTTCAATAATTCATTCTGAAAACAAAAAAGAAATAAAGGGAGCGGCAATAGGAAAGTTTATCTCTGATGTGAAATCTTTTGCTGAGTCAAAAGAAATTGCAAAAATATTAAATGTTGAAGAAGATGAATTCTTCAAACTTGCATCTAAAAGTAATGACTATATTTTAGATACTCCAAAAGTAAGTGAAGAAAACATTCAACCAGATTTATTTGAAGCAACTGTATCTGATGAAGAAGTTACAGAAGAGGTAATTCAAGAGGTTAGTGAAACAATTTCTGTGAATAGCCACCCCTCTATAATTAAAGCGCAGAACATTTATCCGGAAGTTAAGGCTTATCTTGAAGGTAGTTTTTCTATAAAGAAAAATGATGAAATTATAGAAAATGACCTATCTTGGGATGCAGTAATTCAAAGCTTAGAAAATAACGCAGATAAATCAGGATTTAATATTCAAAGATACAAAGGTTTAGGAGAAATGAATCCAGATCAATTATGGGATACAACTATGGACCCTGAGAACAGAGTTATGCTAAGAGTTTCTGCTGAAGATGCTTTGTCTGCGGATGATATATTTAGAACACTTATGGGAGACGATGTTGAACCCAGAAGAGACTTTATAAAGACAAATGCGCTTGAGGTAAAAAATCTAGATATCTAATTTTTTTACTTTTTTCTCGCTTTTATTAAAATAATGTGTTTTAGAAGTTTTGTTATTATTTTTTTCTGAAACTTGATTCATTGCTTCAATTCCATTGTTCCCTAGAGCAAGCATGCTTCCTACAGAAACATAAAGTACATCAGCAGCTTCTCTGCTGAGCAGGGTAACCGATCTGCTTTGTTCATCTTTATTATATTCAGCAATTAGTTCTTTTATCTCTTCTGGAAGCAAAGGCTCTCTTTCTGATAATAATTTAAAAGGACTACTGTCAGAATCTAATAAATCCCACCTAGCATGAAAATCATAAACACTTGTAGCTATAGACCTTATGGCATCTATAAATTCTTCTTTAGAAAACTTTCTACTCAAACAAACTCTCCTTGGGAATTAATTTCAAAAATAGATTCATATTTTATACCTTGATTTTCTATTTTTTCTCTTCCTCCCATTTTTCTGTCTAAAACACTTAATACAAGCTTAATTTCGCATCCAAAATCAATTACTGATTCCATAGCCTGAATTAATGATCCGCCAGTAGAAATGGTGTCGTCTAAAACTATTACTGATGAGCCAGATTTAATATTACCTTCGATTTTTTTTTGAGTTCCATGATCTTTTTTATCAGACCTAACAAAAAAACCCTTAACTGGCGATATGTTTTCAGCTGAAAGTGCAACAACAGCTCCAATAATTGGCACTGCTGCTACAGCTGGGCCACCTACAAATTCAACATTGTTTTGATTAGCCTTGTCTATTACCCAATCCGCAATAATTTTTGAGGCAATGGGATCCATAGAGAGAAGCCTTCCATCAAAATAAAAATTAGATTTAAGCCCACTAGACAAGGTAAAGTCACCATAAACTAATGCCTTCAGTGTCAACGCCCTGTCATAAAGTTCTTTTTTCTTTTCATTTTCCATTTTTATATAAATTATTATCGGTTATATATTTAACTATTTCTATCGGTGTATCATTATCAATTGTTTTATTTGAAAAAATTTTTTTTCTTATTATCGTTGAACTTAAATCTGAAATATGGTCAAATAAAATGACATTATCAAATTTACTTGTTTCAAAGTTAGTATCAGGTCTTTTTATAACCAAAAAGTTATAATTTTTTATAAGTTCATTTCCTTTTTTCCATAAATTAATTTGTTTGAAGGAGTCCATGCCTACAACGATTGTGTCTATTTTTGGGGCACCTGATTTTTGGTTCAAAAAATTAATTGTGTCGTATGTATAACTTGGAGACGACTTGTGAATCTCAAAATCAACAAATTCTAGCTTAGAAAAATATTTTAAGGCAATCGAACACATTTCATATCTTTGTATTGGTGTAGCCAATGGTTTATTTAATTTCATATATGGATTACCTGCAGGAACAATACAAAATCTTTCAGGATTAAATTTTTGATTAATTCTTTTGATTATTTCAATATGACCATAATGAATAGGATCAAAAGTTCCCCCAAAAACAAGAGAATTTATTTTTTTAGTCTTCCCAAGAAAATTCATAATCTGAAATTAATAATTTATCTCCTTTTTTTATTCCTAAATCAATTAATTCTTTAGCAACATTGGAATTTTTCATTCTATATTGAAACTGAACCAAGGCTTTCCAATTATTAAGGTCTGATCCTTTTGCTAATTGCACAAATGCAGTATCTAAAATTTCATAGCTATTTCTAATTTTTTTTACTTTTATTTTAGTGTCTTTAGCAAAGGTTATTGTAGGAACAAAATCTAAATCAGAAAAATATTCAAATCTATTTTTATTAGAATAAACATATTCAATAATATCCTTTTCATCAGAATTATCAGTAAAAAAGACAGGAACATTAAATATTTTTTTTAAAGAATCACAAGTTGATTTCTTTTCATCCTCAGATAGTTTATGTGATTTAGTTAGAACAACTATGGTTTTTTCAAGTAAAGACTTTGTGTCAAAATCTGAAAAGTTATCTATGATGCTCATAACGTAATCATTTATAGCTGAATTAGAATCTATAATGAAACAAAATAATTTAGCAGAACGAATGTGCTTTATATATTTCATTCCTAAACCTTTTTGGTTTTCAATTCCAGGTAACTCAACAATTTTAATATTAGAATATTTATACTTACATACAGCTATAAATGGAAATTTTGTAGTGTAGGGATAATCCTTAATTTCTGGCTTTGCGTTAGAGACATTAGTTAAAAATGTAGACTTACCTGAATTAGGTGGACCTAATAACAACAAATCAGAAGAAATTCTTAAATCTAATTCCAGTGTATGCATTGGAACAGATTCCCCTCCTTCGGCAAGTAAAGGTTCCTTATTTTGAGAAGAGACAAATGAAGTGTTGCCTCTTCCTCCGGCGCCACCTAAAAATAAAATAATTTCTGAGCCTTCATCTAAAATAGTGGCCAAAAGTTTTCTTTCAGAACCACAAACTTCCCAAACTAGACAACCTAAAGGAAGATCAATTATCAAATCTTTTCCCTTTGGGCCTGATTTGTTTTGCTTTGAGCCATCATATCCATTTTCAGCTAAAAACTTTTTTTTAAAAGAATATTTTTTTAGATCTGATAAATTAGGATTCGACCTAAGAATTACATTCCCACCATTTCCACCGTTTCCACCGTCAGGACCGCCTCTAGAATTATTTGAATCCTTATTAAAACTAACAGACCCTTTTCCACCATCACCAGATTTAACTTTAATTATTAAACTATCTATCATATATATATATTAATAGTATTTAATAATATTGTTGAAACTGTTTATAACAAAATAGCTTTTATCTAAATTAGAATTTTAAATAAATGTCTAAGAATGTTTAGAAAATTAAATAATTGTTCAAAAAATTAATTATTTAATATACTTTTCTCAATTTCTGCCTTTAATTGAACATTTTTTGACAGCTCTTCTTTTATTTTGTTGACAGAGTAAATAATTGTTGAATGGTTTCTGTTTCCAAGTAGTTTTCCTGCCTGAGATGTAGAAAAGTTTGATTTTTCTATAAGTAGATATGCAGCAAATTGTCTTGCATAGTTTGTTTTTTTATCATTTTTTCTGCTTTTCAAGTCACTTTCATCAATCCCAAACATATATTTTATAAGTGCAAATATTTTTTCTATAGAAATGGTGATGTCTTTTATGTTTTCTAATTTATAGTCTGATATAACGTTAGTGACCATTTCTTGAGAAATGCTTTTATTTAATAATTCGGAATGCGCTAGAAGCGATTTAATTATCCCTTCAATTTCGCTGAATGAATTAAATTTTTTTGATGAAATATATTCAACAATGCCGTCTTCAAATTCTGCAGTGGATTGTTTGAGTTTTTTTGCTACGTATTCTTTCGAAGCCTCTTTGTCTGGGCTCTGAATTTTTACAATTAGACCAGATTTAAGTATTGAAGTTAATCTTGATGACATATTAACTTTTGAGGGATGATTGTACGAAGTTACAATGACTTGTTTTTCAGATAACTGTAGTTGATTAATTATATGAATTAGTGATTCTACTGTCTGTTTTTTTCCCGCAAAAAAATCAATATCGTCAATTATAAATACATCGCAATTCCTATATTTTTTCATTTCTTGTAAATCGTTATTTTTTATTGACTTTACAAAATCATTTGTGAAATGTTCACCTGTTACAGAAACTATATTTAATCCTTTAACTTTTAAAGTTTTAGCTATTGCTTGTACAAGATGTGTTTTTCCTAAGCCCCATTCTCCATATATATATAGAGGGTTGTATAAGCTACCTGGTGTCTCACAAACCTTTTTAGCAGCAGCATATGCAAGAAAGTTTGAGCTTCCTGTTATGAAGTTATTGAAATTAAATTTAGGGTTTATCCAAGAACCCTTTATATTACCCGATTGTTTATTTTGAGAGTTTTCAGTTTCATTTGTAGATAGGACATATTTTGGTTTAAAGTGTTTACCTAATGTTTGTCCCAGGGCGTCATAAATAGACTCTTCTAATCGTTGTGTAAGCATTTCAATTGCAAAAATACTATCAACTGATATTATTATTTCTTCACCTTCAATGGCTAATGCTTTAGTATTTTTTAGCCAAGTCTTAAAAGTGCTATCATCTACGACCAGCTCAAGATAGCCTAAGGCTCCTGACCAAATATTTTTAGCATTTGTATTTTCCAAACTGTCTCCTAAAAATTTAAATATAAATATATTTTTTTTTAGCGATTCTTTTGCGACGAAGAACTTTTTATATGCTTCTTGATTTAGAAAGAAGCATCAAATACCGCATATAAAAAAAATAGCATATTCAAATATTAATAAAAGCCTAAAAAAAGGAATTAATTTTAATTTTTTACT
>JAZANE010000064.1:0-2547 GCA_036228785.1 Chloroflexota bacterium | reverse complement strand
TCTTCTGTTATTCAGTGCTTAGAATCTGAAACCACGCCAAACTCTAGTCCAAATTGCTCTTTCTGTAAATTTGCTGAAAATTATAATGAGAATCTTAATCTATATTCTGAAGATTTCTGACAGATTTCTTAAATATTAAGATATAAATAATAAATGCTATACAAATTACAGGTCCTAGACCTACACCAACTCTTATACTTATAAATTCTCCTACTCCACCTACCCATAAACCACCTAATATGCCTAGGCTTATATGAATAGCTAGTATTCCCATAACTCTTCCTCTTATATGCTCTGGTACTAGGCTTTGAATAACAGCATAAGTAGAAAGCATATAAAAACCATTTGCAAAATGTCCAATAAGTGCTAATGGAAAAATTAATAATATGTTAGTTCCAGGTACATTTTCTGGAATAAATCCTACTCCAACTAAAGAAACTAAAATTATAAAAAAACTAAAAAAAGATGTCGAAAATAATATTTTTTTCCCTAGGTTTGTTCTTATATTAAGCTTTCCAGCAGTTAATAAACCTGACAATGCCCCTAACCCTGCCGAAGAAAACATAAGTCCTAATTCTCTTGGAGTTCCCTCAAACAATTCTATAAATGCAGGTAGGGCTTGAATATAACCAAATATAAAGAAATTAGTAAAATAAGTTAGTAGTATCATAATGTAGAAAATTTCATTTTTTATAATAAAACTAAATCCTTCAAAAAAGAATTTGATATTATTTGAATTTTTTTGATGAGTTTTAGCATCCGGAAGAAAGAATGTAGAACAGCACATTACTAAATAACCAACTGCTGATAGAAATATTCCAATAAATGATCCATAATAGGAAATTAGAAATCCGCCAATTGTTGGAACAACTACACTTGAACCAGCCATCGTTGCACCATTTAATGACACTCCTGATCGGAGATATTTTTCAGGAATTATTTTTGGGAAATAAGAGTTTCTTGCAGGAAAATCAATACCTAATAAAATCCCTAATAAAATTGAACATATATATATATGAAAAGGCTGAACTCTTTCAGAATAATCAAGATAACTTAAGATTAAAAGTGTTATAGAAATTGATAAAGATAATAAAGTTAAAATTCTTCTAACATTATATTTATCTGAAATCACACCACCTAAAAAGTTAAAAAACATAATAGGAATCGCAGTTGCTGCAGCAACAATACCTAAACTTAGAGCAGACCCTGTAAGCCTATATATTAATAGAGAAATTGCTACTATTATCAATCTATGACCAAACATAGCAAATAACGAACCAAACCAATAAGTTCTAAAGTCCTTAATTACTAAGGCTGAAAAGGGATTCATATTTGTTTTTTTCTAAGCTTTATAGCCTCGTTTAGAAACAGGTGTAGTTTTTACGTCAATCAAAACTGTTTTACCTGAAATATTTAAACCTTTTGCAGTCTCTAGTGCTGGAGCCAACTCTGATAATTTGTTTACTTCAATTCCATGTGCACCAAATGATCTAGCAAAGTCTGCATAGTTTCCAGTCATAGTTCCAACCCCAGATTTTTCTCTAGCAGTAGGGAAGTCTGAAGGTCCACCCACTGGATATGTTGCCATCACACCGTTATTAAAAATAAGTGTTGTTATTCCTATTTTTTGTCTAGTAGCTGTTTCAAAATCCATACCGGACATACCAAAAGCACCATCACCCATTACATTCATACAAAATTTATCAGGATGAGCCATTTTAGCTCCAATAATTAGCGGAAGCCCAAATCCAAGATGAGTTGTTTTACCCCATCCAATATAACTACGTGGTGTTGTTGCCTTTATAAAAGCGACCATTTGTTCTCTCGGAGCACCAGCATCATGAGTAATAATACTATTTTCAAGATCTAATACGTTATTTATTTCTTGAACAACTCTATAAGGGCTTAGTGGCTCTTCATCACTATTTAGGAAAGGTTCAAATTCCTCTTCAAACTCTTTTTTATATTTTGCAATTTCATTTCTAATATTTGAATCATCCATTCTTGAAGTACCATAAAGTTCTCTTAAATCTTCTATTAGTAAATTTATTGTTTCTTTTGTATCTCCAATTAATGGTATTTCAACAGACTGATCTTTGTTAATATCATCTGGATTGTCCACATTTTGAATGATTTTCTTTCCGGGTGGTATATCTTGTGCGTAAGGAGTAGCTGTCAAGCTTGTTCCTAACGCAAGAATAGTGTCCGAACTTTGTAAAAATTCCTTTGCAGCTAATGTAGTTGTTTGAGAACCAGCACCTAATGATAGATCATGTCTTTCATCGAATGCAGATTTTCCAGGCATACTTGTGTATACAGGAACTGAAAGTAGTTCAGCTAGTTCCTTTAATTCTTAAGTAGCCTCTGCCATTAATACTCCTTTGCCAGCCCAAATCATTAAGTTTTTGGAATCATGTATTAGGTTTGCAGCATCTTGTATAGCTTCTACTGAAGGTCTATATGTGTATCTTTTTGGAGAATGATATGAATTGATTATTCCTTCTGGGACTTCATTACCACATATATCTTTAGTCATTTCTACAACAA
>JAZANE010000063.1:0-6707 GCA_036228785.1 Chloroflexota bacterium | reverse complement strand
AGCAACTATCTTTAGCAATTGGTAAAGAAGGACAAAATGCTAGATTGGCAGCCAAGTTAACCTTATGGAAAATAGATGTTCAAGCTGAAGAAGAAGTAATAATTGAGCAACCTGATGAAGTTGTTGAAAAAGTTTCAGATACAGCTTCTGTTAATAATTCTGAAGAAGTCTCTATCAGTGAATCTTCGGAATCAGTACAAATAATTGAAGAGGTTTTCGATGAAACTATTCTTGAAGATTCACCTAAAGCTAAAACAGTAGATGAAGAAGCTGAGTTAATGGCCTTGGAAAAAGAAATTCAAGAACTTGAACAAAAAGAACAAGAAGAGATAAAACAGAAAAAACAAAAAGAAGATATATTAGACTTTTCATCTGAAGATATATGGAATCTTGATGGAGTCGATTCCAAAGATAAGGCAGACGAGACTATAAGGTTTGCTGAAGACATTGAATCTTTAAATACTTTTGCGAATAATAAAAATTCCAAAAAATCAGATAAAAGAAAAAAAAATAAAAAGTAATGTTAGGGAATAAATTTGACTTCAAACGATCCAGATCAAATAAATTCAGAAGTAATTTCACGAGATCCAGTATCCTTACCTCTTGTGGTAACTGTAGGTGATTTAGCAGAAATACTTCAAGAGTCACAAGTTGATGTAGTTAAAGCCTTAATTAAATTAGGTGTAATGGCTTCTGTAAACGAAGAGGTTGATTTTTCTACTGCAGCAAGAGTAGCACAATCATTTGAAATTCCAGTATTAAAACCTAAGGAGTCTTTAGATAATAAAAATGCATTAAATGTTGGATCCTCTATCGATACTTCTGATAAAAATACCGGAGAAAAAAGAGCTCCTGTAATAACCGTACTAGGGCATGTCGATCATGGTAAAACAACACTTTTAGACGCTATTAGAAAAACAAATATAGTTGAAAAAGAAGAAGGTGGTATAACCCAGAAAATTGGTGCCTATCAGGTAAAACATCAAGGATCTGAGATAACTTTCATAGATACACCTGGGCACGAAGCTTTCTCATCAATGAGAGTATCGGGAACAAGTGTAACGGATATAGTAATTTTAGTAGTTGCTGCTGATGATGGATTAATGCCTCAAACTATTGAGTCAATTAATCATGCAAAAAATGCAAATGTTCCTATTATTATCGCAATAAATAAGTGTGATTTGGAAGGTGCAGATGTTGATAAAGTCAAAGGTCAACTTACTGAGCATGACCTTATTGTGGAGGATTATGGAGGTGAAGTCCTTTCTGTTGAGGTTTCTGCAATAAAGGGAGAGGGTATAAATGAACTATTAGAATCTATTTCTCTACTATCAGAAATAAGTGAACTTGAATCAAATTCAAATCTTTCTGGAAAGGGCGTAATTATCGAATCTTACAATGATCCTAAAAAAGGACCTATTTCTACAGTTTTGGTAAAATCAGGTTCATTTAAACAGGGTGATATTTTAGTTTCCGGAACAAATTCTGGAAAAATTAGACAGATGATAGATGGTTATGGTGATCAAACAAAATCGGCTAAACCTTCAACTCCAATTCAAATTATGGGTATAGGAGTAATTAATGAAATTGGCGAAATTGTAGAAGTTGTTTCTAGTGAAAAAGAAGCAAAAAAAATCATCCAAAAATTATCAAGATCTAATCAAAAGCAAAATAATAAAATAACAACTTTATCTCAGGTAGTAAAAAGAGCTAAAGCATCAAAAGAGAATGAGATAAATGTAGTTATTAAAACAGGATCAAACGGAGCCTTAACTGCAGTAGAACAAGTTGTTAATGATCTTACAAGTGAGGATATACAGGTGAAAATAATCTCAGGTTCAGTTGGAGCAGTCACAGATTCTGATGTAATGCTTGCTTCAAGTGCAGAAGATTGTATAATAGTGGCTTTCCAAACAATAGTTCAAGATGGTGCAAGATCTCATTCAGAGGCTAATAATATTCCAATAAGAAGCTTTGATATTATCTATACATTAGTTGACGAGATAAAAGAAATTATTCAAGGACTAAAGGGCGAAGAAAAATCTGAGGTTAATATAGGTTCAGCTAGAATCTTAGAAGTTTTTCCTAGAGGCAAAGTTCAAAAAATTGCAGGAGTTAGAGTTACAGATGGGAAAATATTAAGAAATGCAAGAGTCAGATTAATTAGAAATTCTGAAATAATATTTGATGGAGGAATTGAGTCTATGAGACATCTTACACAAAATGTTACCGAACTTAGTAATAACCTAGAGGGTGGAATTGTATTAAATGGTTTTCATGAATTAGAAATTGAAGATCTTTTGGAATGCTATGAATTGAAGTGATTTATGGTAGATTTTAGGCTTGAGAAATTTAATAATTCTGTAAAGAAAATTGTTGGGGATTATTTATCAAAATATTTTTATAATGATGGATCAACTATAATTTCTATAACAGATGTAATTACTAGTAGAGACTTTGCACATGCAAAAATTTTGTTAAGTATTTTTACAGAAGATTACTCTATTGATTCAATAGTTTATGAGTTGAACCAAAAAAAAAGTTTATTTCAAAACAAACTTTCTAAAAGTATAAGAACATCCAGAATTCCTAAAATAAAATTTGAATATGATAATAGCTCTGAATTTCAAAAGCAAATTGATGATTTAATTAATCAAATTTCTACTGAATAAAAAAAATGAAGTTTTTGGAAAGTGGAATCCTACTGATTAATAAGCCAGTCAATTGGACTTCTAGCGATGTTATAAGAAAAATAAAATCCAAAAATCAATTTCGGAAAATTGGCCATGCTGGAACATTAGACCCGTTAGCAACAGGAATCTTACCAATTTTACTCAACGATTCAACAAGATATTTTAATTATTTTCAAAACTTCAAAAAATCATATCTTGCAGAAATAAAGTTTGGCTTATCTACATCAACTTATGATTTAGAAGGTGAGGTTGAAGAAACAACTGATAAAATACCAGATGATTTGAGTTCTATTAATGAAAAGATCCCTAAATTTTTAGGATCAATTAAACAAATCCCACCTATCTATAGTGCAATCAAAAAAAATGGGAAAAGACTATATGATTATGCTAGAAATAATGAAAATATTGATCTTGAGCCTCGTACAGTCAATGTAAGTGAAATAAAAATCATTAGTTGGGAATCTCCAAATCTCAAACTTATAATAAAATGTTCAAGTGGATTTTATGTTAGAAGTTTTGCATATGATCTTGCGAAATCCTTAAATTCTTTAGGAGTACTAGTTAAATTATCTAGAATTAGTTATGGACCTTTTGTAATAAAAGATGCTTCTAATTTAAATAATTTTGAAGAAATCATGAAAAATCTTATTTCTACTGAAACTATCTTTGATAAGAATAAAAAGTTAATTTTTGATAAAGATTTGGAAAAAGAATATTACCAAGGAAAAGTTTTTTCTTCTGAAAATTTGAGCTTAAATTTATTGAATAATGAAGAGATAAAAATATATAATTTGAGTAATAAATTTATTGGACTGCTAACCTTTGATAATTCAAAAAAGTTTTGGAAGCCAAAAAATATTATTAAGTAATCTTAAGTATAACTATCACAAATAGCGTCAAATTATTTCAAATGTTTATAGGATTTATTAGAGAATTTTTTCAATTAAAATCAGCTGCTGGGATATTACTACTTCTCTCAGCAATTGCAGCAATTTTGATTGAAAATTCTCCTCTAAGTGAATACTACTCAAATCTTTTACACAGCTCTATAAGTATTAATATTTCAAATTTTTCTATAGATAAGGATTTGCATCATTGGATTAATGATGGACTCATGGCAATATTTTTTCTTTTAGTAGGATTAGAAATTAAAAGAGAAATACTCCAAGGACATCTTTCTTCTAGGGAGCAATTTAGCTTACCTGCTGTTGCAGCTATAGGAGGAATTACTGTACCTGCTATCATCTATATTAGTCTTAATATTGGAAATGAAGCTACTCTTATAGGTTGGGCAATACCAACTGCTACTGACATAGCATTTGCATTAGGTGTGGTTACATTACTTGGGAATAGGGTTCCTATCTCATTAAAAGTTACCCTTGTAGCAATTGCTATAATTGATGATCTTATGGCGATAATTATCATTGCCTCTTTTTATACATCTGATTTATCCATAAATTATCTAATTTATGCACTTATTGCTACAATTATTTTATTCTTATTAAATAATAGAAAAGTTAATAATTTATTACCATTTATTATTGTAGGAATTTTTCTTTGGGCATTTGTACTAAAGTCTGGCATTCATGCTAGTTTAGCTGGAGTTTTATTAGCTCTGTTTATACCCTTAAGATCTAATAAATCTCCTGATGATTCGCTTTTACATAAATTAGAACATTCAATTCAGCCATGGGTTAATTTTATTATTTTGCCAATTTTTGCATTCGCTAATGCAGGAGTTTCTTTTTCTGGGATGAAAATTAATCTTCTTTGGGATCCAGTAACAATTGGTATTATATTAGGTTTATTTTTAGGCAAACAAATTGGTGTTATGTTATTTACTTATTTAGGTAGTTTGTTGAAAATTTGTAGGTTGCCTTCCGATATAACTTGGATGCAATACTACGGACTATCATTAGTAACTGGAATTGGATTTACTATGAGTTTATTTATTGGAAGCTTAGCATTTACAGATCCTGAATATCAAACATCAGTAAGACTTGGAGTAATAATTGCTTCATTTTTTGCAGGTATTCTCGGTTATATGACATTAAGATTATCAACAAAATCCAAATAACCTATTTATAGTAATTTTTGCTGTTATTCTAAATTACTATAGATAATCCATCGTAGGCTAGTTCCATATCAATATTTGTTTTTTCCGAAACTGCCTTCAAAAATTCATTTACTTCTTCATGATTGATATCATGACAAGCATCTGTAAAATAAGCTTTGTGAGGTCTTAATTCTAAGGTTTTTTCAATCGCTTCTTCAAGAGTAAAATGTGATTTGTGCTTTTTCCCTTTTCTCAGAGCATCTAGAACTAAAATCTTACTTCCTCTGATTTTTTCCATTGTTTCATCTGGAATGAATGAGCAGTCACTAATGTATGAAAAATCTCCTATTCTATACCCATTTGCAAAATAATTTTTTCCATGATTGACTTTTAGAGGTAAAAATTCTTCTCCAAAAATATTTATTTTATCTTTGTTGATAATATTGAAATCTAACCTAGCAACAGTCCCACCTGATGTGATCTTTGTTGTATCTACAAGATAATAAAATGTTTTACTAACTACATCTAAATCTTCTTTTCTGAGATAGATAGGGATACTACTTTGAGTATTATTAGTCCAATCTCTTAGATCATCAAAACCTCCTGCAGCATCTTGATGAGCATGAGTGAGTATTACTGCATCAATCGTTTTTACATTGTGCTTTGGAAATAAGTTTATAGCAGATTGATAGAAAAACTTTCCAGCATCAATGATTATATTTTTTTGTGAGGTTTGTTTATTTATTTTTACCAAAAGACTTGTATTCAGTCTTCTATTTTTTGAATTTGGTTTAATGGCATCATTACAGACCTTGCAATTTGAATCATTAGTCAAACAACTGACTCTTGGTATGCCTTCAGATGTTCCAGTCCCCAAAAAAACAATTTCTATATTTTGTTTACTCATTTAAAAAATTCCTTCTACAGGATCTGCTCCAAAACCTAAATATTCCTCAGTAATTAATATACCATCTTCCAATGATTTTATTGTTTTATTATTCCATTGCTCCATTTGGAGGTTTTTACTTTTAGGATTATGTAATTCTGCCATATTATCAACGATTCCAGATTCAATTACAGGTAATCCCCATGGCTCACCTCCTCTATGAAGAAAAATCTTATATTTTTTCTTATTGATATCTACTATTTTTAATATTGAGCTGATTCCTCCACACCATGTAATGTCTGGTTGCCAAATGTCATATGTTTTATTTTTCAACATGATTTCAAAGTTATTATAATTAAAATCATGCTCGCCTCCAGCAAGCTTTATACCGTTAAGATTATCAATCATTGAATCTTCAATCAGCATCTTGTCAGGGGTAGAAATATCTTCAATCCATTCAAGTCCTATTTCTGATAATTTATTAGACATCATTTGTGTATACTTTCTATCCCATGACATATAACAATCTATCATTACTTTTTGTGAATTAGAAAATTTAGACTTAATTCCCTTAATTAAATTAATTAATTCTTTTGACTCATTATTGAAATCATCTTTAGACTTAATACTTAATTTGAAGTCCTGTAATCCTAATGAATAGTATTCAGATACATTATTTCCTGTCGCGTAAGTTCTTATATTTTTTTTATGATTTTTTTGATCGTTCAATAGATTTTTTATTGGAGATTCATAATATTTGCTATAGGCATCCCAAATTGCAAGATCAATTGCTGAAATTGCCATCAATGCTATTCCTGATCTACCGTATGGAATACTTTCAAAGAATAATTTATCAAATAAATTAGTTATATCTGATAAATTATTAATATCTTTATTTATTAAAAAGTTAGATAAATGACCATTTATTATTTCTATACTGGCCTTTCCTCCACCACCTGTTCCATATCCATAAACTTCATTCTTATCAGTATGAATTTTGATTATTATTTGCCATAAATTTGGTCTCCAACCTGCTAAAGAAGTTTTATAAGAAGGGTATACTGCCTCAATT
>JAZANE010000062.1:0-3267 GCA_036228785.1 Chloroflexota bacterium | reverse complement strand
AGGAGTTCCAGGTGCTGCAGTTTTTGTAAGGTTAATCAGGTCTTCAATGTTAGAAGTTTTAGATTCTGATTACATTAAATTAGCTAGAGCTAAAGGAGTTAGTGAAATAAATGTACTTTGGAAACATGCATTTAGAAATGCAATGCTTCCAGTAGTTACTATAATGGGATTTTCACTTGCAGGATTATTTGGAGGGTCCCTTATAGTTGAAATTCTTTATGGTATCCCAGGGGTCGGAAGGATTTCTTTAGATTCAGTTTATTCAAGAGATTATCCAGTAATTATGGCTATTGTCCTATTAGGATCAAGTGCATTAGTAATAGCTAATCTAATAATTGATTTTGTATATACCTTAATTGATCCTAGGATTGATATGCAATGAGCGATAAAGAAATTCGAAATATATCATCCTTCAGACTATTTATTCAAAATTTTTCCAGAAAAAAACTTGGAGTTGTATGTGTAATTTTGGTTTTCTCTATTTATTTAATCGGAATCTTTGCTCCATTAATTGCACCGTATGATTATTCTGAAACTAATTTGTTGAAAACTCAAGCAGGACCAGATATGGAGAATCTTTTAGGAACTGATCGATTAGGAAGAGATATACTTTCAAGAGTGATTTGGGGTATTCAAACCACCGTAATAGTTACAATAACAGGACTTCTTACTGGAGCATTAATACTCGGTCTTTTTCTAGGATTATTAGCAGGTTACTATAGAGGAATATTTGATTTTATAGTCATGAGGACAGGAGAGTTAGTATCCTCTTTCCCAGATATTTTACTTATAATTCTACTTGCTGCAACATTAAGACCAAGAATAACAAATTTCTTCTATCAGATTGAAGATAATCTTAATATTTCTGGCTTAGTAAGTTCTGGAATTATTGATTATTTAGTAATCGGTATAGCCCTATTACCACTTAGTTGGTTTGGAACTATGAGACTTATAAGAGCACAAGTTTTTAGTATAAGAGAAGTTGAGTATGTTCAATCTGCTAGAACCTCAGGTGCTAGTACCTTTAGAATAATAACTAGACATATTCTTCCCAATGTAATATCTCCATTGATAGTAACTTCAACTTTTGGATTAGGAGCTGTTGCTTTATCTGAAGTAATACTTTCATTTTTTGGATTAGGGGTTCAGCCACCTCGTCCAAGTTTGGGTGCAATGCTTTCTGATGTATCTGGAAGAGGAGGTGCAAGCGTATCTGTTCTAACAAATCATCCAGAGCAATTGCTATCACCAATCATAGTAATTTGGATTATGATATTTTGTTGGAATATCATTGGTGATGCATTAACTGATATATTAAATCCAAAGAAGAATTAATTATTACGTTTTAGGATAGATGGAACCGTGTATCCTATACCGTGTAGTTATAATTAGGAGATAAACAATGAGTTTTTTTTCATCAAGAAGATCAAGCGTTCATGGTAAAAATGGAGGAGTCGCAACAAGTCAACCTTTAGCATCTCAAGTAGGAATAGACGTCTTAAAAGCAGGAGGAAATGCAGTTGATGCAGCAGTAACTATGGCTTCCACTCTAGGTGTTGTTGAACCTATGAGTACAGGTATAGGTGGTGATATTTTTGCTCTCATATGGGATCCAAAAACTGAAGAAGTAGCATCATTTAATGGATCAGGTACATCTTCAAGAAATTCAAATCCAGAAGAACTTAAAAAATTAGGATTAGAATCTATTCCTACAGAGGGAAAACATGGGGCTTATTCCGTTTCTGTTCCAGGTTCTGTAGATGGATGGGAAAAATTATTAAGTAAATTTGGAACTATATCTTTATCTGAGTCTCTTGCACCAGGAATAAAAATAGCCGAAGAAGGATTCCCCGTCTCAAAATTAATTTCTTGGGCTTGGAAAGAAAGTCAAGAAAAACTTTTATATAGAGATTCGGGTAAGGAATTGTTGAAAGATGGAAGAGCTCCCGAAGAGGGTGAAATAATACAACTTGTTGAATTAGCAGAATCAATGAGCGAGATATCTTCAAAAGGACCGTCTGCTATGTATGGTGGAAGTATAGGGAAAAAAATATCTGATTTCATACAAAATGAAGGAGGATGGTTGGATGAACAGGATTTGACTAATTATGAATCATTTTGGACTGATCCTATAAGCACAAACTATAGAGGTTATGAAATTTATGAGTGCCCTCCTAATGGACAAGGCTTGGCAGCTTTGATTGCCTTAAATATGATTGAAAATAATGACTTTTCTAAGATCTCACATGGTAGTTCAGATTTTTATCATTATCTTATTGAGTCAATGAGAGTGGGCTTTGCAGATTCTTTATGGTACATAACTGATCCAGATAAAACTGATATACCTGTTGATCAATTATTATCTAAATCATATGCTAGAGAAAGATTTAATCAAATTGACCCTAATAAATCTTTTGATACTGTTTCACATAATGTTTTTGAAACCTCTGGAGATACTGTTTATATAACTGCTATTGATGCAAATGGAATGGGTTGTTCATTGATAAACTCTTTATTTCAAGGATTTGGTTCTGGTTTAGTTGTTCCTACTACTGGTATTGCTCTTCAAAATAGAGGTGCATTATTTAGCTTAGACTCAAATCATCCTAATTATTTGGAACCAAATGTAAGACCTTTCCATACAATAATTCCATGTATGGTGACAAAAGATAATTCTTTATTTCTTTCTTTTGGTGTTATGGGTGGTTTTCAACAACCTCAAGGACATCTCCAAGTTGTTTCTAATATAGTTGACTATAACAAAGGACCTCAGGAAGCTTTGGATGCTCTAAGATTTTCATTAGATGTAGATGACATGAAAACTATTCATGTTGAGGAGGACTTGGACAAAAAAATAATTCAAGAATTAGAATCTAAGGGACATACAATAAAAGTAGTTGAAGGCAATGAAAGAATGATGTTTGGTGGAGGTCAGCTAGCACAATATAATCATGAGACTGGAGTCATTTCTCTTGGAACAGAGCCAAGAAAAGATGGTTCTGCTTTGGCCTATTAATGGATAACTTTGTACTCAGATTTTGATGAAATTTAAGTAGTTTATACCATATAATGTAGTTTCAAAGTTATTTTTATTGGAGTTATCTATATGGGTCAAATTAATGTAGCAATTATTGGAGTAGGAAATTGTGCTTCATCCTTAGTGCAGGGAATTCATAAATATTCAGAGGTTCAGGATAATGAACTACAAGTACCAGGACTAATGCATAATGTGCTTGGTGGATATTCAATCGGTGATGTAAATGTAGT
>JAZANE010000061.1:0-8460 GCA_036228785.1 Chloroflexota bacterium | reverse complement strand
ACATCAATAAAATGGAAAAAAATATTGCCAAAATATTGAATATTAGTGAAAATAAAGTAAATATTAAGAGCACTACAACAGATTTTATTGGAATTATAGGATCTGAAAAATCCATTGCAGCACAATCAATTTGTACAATAAAATTATATTAGAATGATTCTTTACAATACATTAACAAAACAAAAAGAACAGTTAGATAAATCAGAAATTACTATGTATGTATGTGGTGTAACTGTTTATGATCGACCTCATCTTGGGCATGCTTTATCTACAATAACATTTGATGTTTTACATAGATATTTAGAATATATCGGTAGAAAGGTTACCAGAGTACAAAATTTTACAGACGTTGATGACAAAATAATCGCTCGTTCAAAGGAATTAAATATCACTCCTAAAGATGTAGCAGAAAAGTATATTAAAGCATTTTTTGAAGATATGGATAGCTTAGGAGTAAGAAGAGCAGATGTACATCCAAGAGCGACTGAAGATATGAAAGAAATTATAGATTTAATTCAGGATCTTATTAATAAAAATGCAGCTTATGAATTGAATGGAAGTGTCTATTTTAATGTTGAATTTTCTGATGATTATGGGAAATTGTCTAGACGAAATATCTCTGATCTAATTGAAGGGAATAGAATTGAAAACGAACCTGATAAAAAAAATCCAGGAGATTTTGCTCTTTGGAAACATGCCGAGAAATCTGAAACTCATTGGGATAGTCCTTGGGGTAAGGGTAGACCAGGATGGCATATAGAATGTTCAGCAATGGTAAAAAAACATCTTGGAGATGTAATAGATATTCATGGAGGAGGATTGGATCTAGTGTTCCCTCACCATGAAAATGAAATAGCTCAAAGTGAATCTGCTAGCAATTGTAAACCTTTTGCTAAGATTTGGATGCATAATGGACTCCTAAAGAGATCAGGTGATGAAAAGATGAGTAAATCTTTAGGAAATTCTTTAGATGTTAAAGATGCATTAGAAAAATATTCTGGAAATTCTATTAGGCTTTGGATTTTACAGAGTCATTATAGACAACCTAGTTCACTTGATGATACTTCATTAGAAATTGCTCAAAAATCTATTACCAGAATCGAAAGAACTATTAATTTAGATGGTAATTCTGGTTTTGATACAAAAAATTACAAAGAAAAATTTATTGAAGCTATGAATGATGACCTTGGAACTCCAAAGGCAATTGCTACCATATTTGATCTAGTTCATGATATCAATAAATCTAACGATTCCTCAAAAAAAATAAATGAAGGTATAGTCTTATTGAAAGAGCTTCTTAGTGTTTTAGGATTTGAATTTCTTAAAGAAATTCAAGACGATTCAGAAATTATAAAACTAATTGATAAAAGAAATCAACTAAGGGTTAATAAAGAATATGATAAGGCAGATCAAATAAGAAACGATCTTTTATCAATGGGTATAGAAATTCTTGATTCAAAAGAAGGAACAAATTTTAGAAGAATTTAGAATCTTACATTAAGTACAGCTACACCAACAAACAATATTATTAGAATAATAGTTAGTCTAAAGAGAATCTGTTCAATACCTCTTCTTGATCTATAAGATCCATCGGATTGACCGAATAAACCTGCGCTACTTCCTCTTGTCTGTAATAAAATTACAGCCACTAGTATGACTGCAAATACCATCATTAGTATCGAAAAAAGTAAATCCAAATTTTCCTCAATTTCTTTCTATTTATTTTCTAAAATTTTATTAATTAATTCAGCAGAAACTTTTGGATCTGCTTGTCCTTTAGTCTCTCTCATAACTTGTCCTAGTAAAAATTTCTTTGACTGTTCTTTGCCAGCTTTGAAATCTTCAACTGCCTTAGAATTATTATCTATTATAGTACTTATTGTACTTTCGAGCTCATCCGTATTAGATATTATTCCAAGATTTTTACTTGAAATAATATCCTCTGGTTTTGACCCCGTATCCCACATTTCTTCAAAAACTGTTTTTAGTATTTTATTATTAATTTTATTTTCAAAGTAAATTAAAATTAAGTTTGCTAAATCTGAAGGATTGAATTTTATATCATCAAAGTTACTAGATTTTAAATTTAGTAACCTATTAAATTCTCCATTCATAAGATTTGCAGTATATTTTACATAGTCTTTGTTATCTAAATTTTGCTGAAGTTCATTTATAACACTCTCAAAAAAATCAGAAAAATTTACATCACTTGTTAAAAGATCTGCATCATATTCACTCAATTCTAAAATCTCAATATATTTTGATTTTCTAGCATTTGGGAGTTCAGGTAGTTCGTTCTTTATTTCATTAACCCAATCAGCATTAATTTCTAAAGGAGGAATATCAGGCTCAGGGAAGTATCTATAGTCGTTTGATTCTTCTTTGGTTCTTTGAGAAATGGTTATAGCTTTTTCTTCAGACCAACCTCTTGTTTCTTGAATTATCTTTTCGTTACTTTCTGTAGCTTTTATTTGCCTCTTAATTTCATAATTTACTGCATCTGCTACAGCAGAAATTCTATTCATATTCTTAATTTCTACTTTGGTTCCAAGTTTTTTTGTCCCTTTTTCCCTAATACTTATGTTTGCATCACACCTAAATGAGCCCTCTTCCATATTTGCAGACCCTACTCCAATGTATCTTATTATTTTCTGTAAATTTTCAATATATTCAACTACTTCCTCTGATGAATTTAGGTCTGGTTCTGTAACTATTTCCATTAAGGGCGTACCTGACCTATTTATATCTAAAAGACTGTAATTTGAATCCCTAGAATTAATATGTGTTAGCTTAGCTACATCCTCTTCCATATGAACTCTATTTATTCTTATTTTTTTATCTTTTGAAATTTTTATAAAACCTTCGTAGCAAATTGGTTCATCAAATTGAGAAATTTGGTAACCTTTCATCAAGTCAGGATAAAAATATTGCTTTCTATCAAATTTAGTATTTTTAGCTATCTTACAATCAAGAGAGAGGCCAATTTTTATAGCACTCTCTACAGCTTTTTTATTTACAACAGGTAGAGCTCCAGGAAGGCCCATAGATGTAGGATCTACTATCGTATTTGGTTCTTCATTTTGGTATTTTGCACTAGAACGACTAAACATTTTTGAATTGGTGTTAAGTTGAACGTGAGTTTCTAATCCAATTACTGCTTCAAAATTCATTTTACCTAATCTAAAAATTTATGTGTTTTAACATTCTATATTAGTCCCTAATAAAGATATAATAGTATTATAAGAAAAATTTTATTTTAGGAGAGATAATGCCGACTCCGGACAGCATATCAAGAGAAACAGACCTTTCGGGAATGGAGTATAAATGGGGATTCACAACAGATGTGGATACTGAACTGGCTCCCAAAGGATTAGATGAATCAATTGTTAGATTGATTTCACAAAAAAAAGAAGAACCAGAATGGTTACTCGATTGGAGGCTAAAAGCTTTTAGGCAATGGGAAAAATTGAATAATAATTCAAAAGAACCAAAATGGGCAAAAGTAACATATCCTCCGATAGATTTTCAGGACATATATTATTATGCTGCCCCTAAATCTATGACTGAAGCTCCAAAGTCTTTAGATGATGTAGACCCAGAAATGATTGCTACTTTTGATAAGCTTGGAATACCAATTAATGAGAGAGAGAAATTGGCTGGAGTAGCTGTAGATGCTGTTTTTGATTCAGTATCAGTTGCAAACACACTTGATGATCAGTTAAAAGATATGGGAATAATTTTTTGCTCATTCAACGAAGCTGTCAAAAAGCATCCAGATTTAGTTAAGAAATATTTAGGAAGTGTAGTTCCATACTCAGATAATTTTTATTCAGCTCTAAACTCGGCTGTATTTAGTGATGGTTCATTTGCTTATATTCCTCCTGGTGTAAGATGCCCTATTGAATTAATGACTTACTTTAGAATTAATACGGAAGGTTCTGGTCAGTTTGAAAGAACTCTGATTGTTGCTGATGAAGGAGCTTACGTTTCATATCTCGAAGGATGTACAGCCCCTTTCAGAAAAACATCTCAACTTCATGCTGCTGTAGTAGAGTTAGTTGCATTAAAAAATTCAGAGATAAAATACTCGACTGTTCAAAATTGGTTCCCTGGAACAAAAGATGGTGAAGGTGGAGTATACAATTTTGTTACTAAAAGAGGAAAAGCTCACGAAAACTCAAAGATTTCTTGGACTCAAGTTGAAACAGGCTCTGCAATTACATGGAAATATCCTTCAGTGATTCTTCAAGGAGATAATTCAGTTGGAGAGTTCTATTCTGTTGCAATGGCCAACAATTATCAACAAGCTGATACTGGAACAAAAATGATTCATATAGGAAAAAATACTAAGTCTACCGTTGTTTCTAAAGGAATTTCAGCTGGTAAAGGTCAAAATACTTACAGAGGGCAAATAAAAATAATGCCATCTGCTGAAGGTGCTATGAACCATACTCAATGTGATTCACTTCTTATTGGTGATAAATGTGGAGCTCATACTGTTCCATATATTGAGGTTAGAAATTCATCAGCCAGATTAGAGCATGAAGCATCTACATCCAAAGTTTCTGAAGATCAACTCTTTTATTTGATGTCCAGAGGCTTATCAGAAGAAGAAGCAAATCATATGATAATTACAGGTTGGAGTAAGGATGTAATTAAGGAACTTCCCTTTGAGTTTTCACTTGAAGCTTCTCAATTATTAAAAGTTAGCTTAGAGGGCGCAGTAGGATAATCAGGAGAAAAAATGTTAGAAATTAAAAATTTAGAAGCAAAAGTTGTTGATAGTGAAGACTTGATTCTTAAGGGAATAAATCTTTCAGTTAAAGCTGGAGAAATCCACGCAATTATGGGTCCTAATGGTTCTGGTAAAAGTACTTTAGCAAACGTTCTTGCTGGCAAACCTGATTACGAAATAACCTCTGGTGAAATTGATTTTATGTCAGAATTGATTAATGAATTTCCCCCTGATGAAAGATCTCATCTTGGAATGTTTTTGGCTTTTCAATATCCTGCTGAAATTCCTGGTGTTAGATCCTTTCAAATGCTTAAGGCTTCTTTGGATGCAAAAAATGAATATTTCAAACGAGATAAGCTGTCAGTAAGAGAGTTTTCCAAGTTATATGATCAAAAAGTTAAAGATATTGGAATAGATACTGAATTAACTAAAAGGTCTCTGAATTTTGGTTTTTCGGGTGGAGAAAAAAAGAAAAATGAGATACTACAGCTTTCAATTTTAGAACCTGCATTAGCAATACTCGATGAAACTGACTCAGGTTTAGATGTTGATGCACTAAAAGCTGTTTCTGATGGAGTAAATCTCATGAAATCAAAAGATAGGTCTTTTATTATAGTCACTCATTATCAAAGAATATTAAACTACATTCAACCAGACTTTGTACACATATTGGTAGATGGAAAAATTGTAAAGTCTGGAACTAAAGAGCTTGCTCTAGATATTGAGACTAATGGATATGAGAACATTATTGCTCAGATAGGTAAATAATTATGGACTTTATTTTGTTAGCTTATGACTTAATTTGTAGTCATTTATACTCATCTGAATTTGGATTTTTTAGTGTAGTTGCGTTCAATAATCTTAAGAGCCAATATAAACCAATTAATTCTAAAAATTCTAAAATTGATTCTATTCAAGATGAAGGATGGAAGTATTTCAATGAAAAAGGCCTTCCTCCTAATCCTGAAACAATAGAATTGTGGAAATATACTAATTTTCATGATTTAGATTCTCTAAAATTTAGAACTCCTAATCAAACCATAATTGATGAAGATGCTGAAAAAAAATTATTCACTAATAAGAAATATAACAATATATTTGTTGTTGATGGTTTTTTTGATCAAGATAAATCCAATTTATCTGAAAGTATCATTGTTGAAAATTCTTCAAATCTTGATAAATTAGATTACCTAGCTGACACTTTTGGAAAAATAGCAATGAATGGAGAAAATGAATTTATTTCATTGAATTCCAGTCTAATGATAGACCCTTTGTTTATATCAATCAAAGATTCTTCAGATCCAGTTGATGTAAATATAATTGTGGTTACTACTAACAATAATCCAAACTCATATTTTTTCCCAAGAATTTTTCTACAGGTTGAAAAAAACTCAAGTGCAAATATAATTGAGTCATATTTTAATTTGTCAGAAGAGAAGTCTAAAAATTTAGTTATTCCTGTAATTGAATATCTTCTCGAAGATAACAGTAAAGTTAATCACAAAAGAATTCAAATTGATTCAGGGGATTCATACTTTTTCCAATTTGATAGAATTCTTCAAAAAGCAGATTCAAGTTTTATTTCAACATCCTTTTCTTTATCAGGGTTAGTATCCAGATATGATATACATAGTGATCTAATTGGAATAAACTCAGAATGCAATCTTCATGGTTTATATCTAACAAATTCTGATCAACTTCAGGAAAATGAAATTTCAATAACTCATTCTGTAGAAAAATGTTCAAGTGACCAAATGTTTAAGGGTATATTAGCTGGAAAATCTAAAGCAGTTTTTAGTGGAAAAGTTTTAGTAAAACCAGATGCTCAGAAAACTAGAGCCTTTCAGAAAGATTTGAATTTTTTACTTTCTAAAGATTGTGAAGTTGACACCAAGCCTAGCTTGGAGATTTACGCTGATGATGTTGAATGTAGTCATGGAGCTACGGCTGGTAATATGGATAAAAATATGCTCTTCTATCTGCAAAGTAGAGGAATTAACTCAGATGATGCTATGGCTATGCTAATTAGAGGTTTTGCTCAGGAAATTATTGATGAATTTGACGATGAAAAAATTATAGAATTCTTAGAGAACTCAGTAGATAAGATCATTCCTAAATTGGATATTGAAGGAATAATGTAAAAAAATATGGTAAATAATGAATTGAATGAAATGTATGAGGAAATTGTGATGGATCATTATCACAATCCTAGACATACTGAAAATTTAGAATCTCCAAAATTTGAAGTAGAAAAAAATAATCCTTTTTGTGGAGATGAAATAAAAATTCAAATTGACTTGATAGATAATGAAAAAGTTTCTGCTTCTGTAACAGGAAGAGGTTGTGCAATATCACAAGCATCAGGATCTCTTTTAGCGGAAAAAATTAATGAAATGAGTTTTAGTGATCTGCAAAATACAATCGATCAATTCAGGAAACTAATAAAGAGTGAGGAACTAAGCGAAACTGAGTTGGATAATTTAGGTGATATATCTGCTTTATCAGGAGTTAGAAAGTTTCCTGTTCGAATTAAGTGTGCAATGTTGTCATGGGTTGCCTTAGAAGAAATAATTAAAGATTCTGGGAATTAATAATTTCTTCGATCCCTTTTTCTAAACTTGTAAAATTATCAAAACCAGTAAGATTTTTGATTTTTTTATTATCTAAGTAGATTTTTTCTACCTCACCATCTCTAATAGGTTCAAATTTAGGTTCTAATTGATAAAAAAGTTTTTCTTTCAAAGCTGTAAAAATCTCCATGATCTTAATTTCTTTATTTGTTGATACATTCGCATTTGTGCTTATCTTTTTTTCACAGATAGTCTTAATTATCTCTACCAAGTCATAAATAAATATATAATCTCTTGATGAGCTTCCATCTCCATAAATAATAACTTGTTTATTTAGGGTCATTCGTTCAAAAAAAATTGGTATTACATTATTTGTTTTTTGTCCTGGCCCATATATATTTGAAGGCCTTAATATTGCATATTTTATATTTGATTCTAATAAATTTCTTTCAATTATCTTTTCACCTTCGAACTTAGAAAAACCATATTCAGATATTGGATTTAATGGATGATTTTCATCTACAGGCAAATATTTAGGATTTCCATATATTGCACCTCCAGACGAAATAAAAACAAAGAAGCAGCTTTCTAATTCTTTCAAACTATCAATAATATTTTTTGTTCCATTTACATTAATGCTTTTTGTTGTTTTGGGATCATTTATTGATTCAATTACGCTTGTTTGTGCAGCACAATGAATAACAATATCTGGATTGAAATCTTTAATAATTTTTTTTAGTTTAGAATCTCTAATATAAATTTTTTTATACTCAATATTATTTGAGATATAATCTTTATCTACTTTTTTTACATCTATAACTAATATTTTATTTTCTTTTGAAAGACACTTTACTAAATTTTGCCCAACAAAACCTAATCCACCGGTTATTAAGATTTTTTCTTTATACAATTTTTATTCCTCTGCATATAAAACTGCATCCTCGATTTTATAATCTTTTGAGATTAAATTAGAAAACTTAAAAACTTCTTGTGCTTTACTGTATTCTTCATCACTGATATTAATTCCTTTATTCCATGTTCCTAAATTTTGATAATCCTTAACTGCATTAGAAATAGAAGTCGTATCAAAATTTGGGAAATAACTTTTTACACTTTCAGCTACAATTTTAGAATCTGAATTTTGAACCCATTTCT
>JAZANE010000060.1:0-3037 GCA_036228785.1 Chloroflexota bacterium | reverse complement strand
TTAATTAATTATTTTTTTTCAATAATAGAAAAAGATGATATAAAAAATAAAAGAATTCTTGATATAGGTACAGGAAGTGGAATAATACCAATTATATGCAAAAAAAAATTCCCTGAAGCAAATATATTTACTATAGATAAATCAATTGATGCAATAAATATTGCAAAAAAAAATGCCCACAAAAAAGAACTTGAAATTAATTTTATTAACTCTGAAATTATTAAAACAAATATCAATGAAATAGATTATGTAATAAGTAATCCTCCCTATATCAAAACAGAAATGCTATCAAGGCTATCAGATGAAGTAAATTATGAACCAAAATTAGCATTAGATGGAGGTAAGGATGGATTAAGTATTATTAGAGATATTTTTTTATGGGAAAAAAATACTAATAAAAATAATGCAAAAAAAATTGTCATAGAAATTGATCAGAATATAACACTTGAAGTTATAGATTTAGCTAGATACTTCTATCCAAAAAAAAGAATTGAAATTATTAAGGATCTTTCAGAGAGAGACAGGATTATTGCTATAACAGAAAAGTTTACCTCTTAGTATACTGAGGAGCTTTTCTTGCTTTTTTAAGTCCGTACTTTTTACTTTCCTTGACTCTTGAATCTCTTGTAAGAAGACCATGAGATTTCAATTTAGGTCTAAGCTCATTATCCATTTCACATAGAGCTCCAGCTATTCCTAATGAAATAGCACCTGATTGACCAGAAACTCCTCCACCATGAGTCTTTATTTCTGCAGAAATTTTTTCTTTATCTACAATCTTTAATGGTAATAAGGCAATATTTACCAAATCATCCATAACTAGTACTTCTTTTATTGATTTCCCATTAACTATAATTTTTCCATTAGTGTTAAAAATTTTTACTCGAGCTATTGAAGCTTTTCTTTTGCCTGTACCATAATAATAGGTTTTTTTAGTTGTCACTCTTCACCTCTTTTAAATTATTATCAATCTGTGCTTGGTGAGGATGCTCACTACCTGGATATACTTTTAATCTTTTAAGCATTTTAGCTGAAAGCTTATTTTTTGGTAGCATACCCTTAACTGCTTTATTCACAATATATTCTGGGTTTGTAGTAATCAAGTCTGAAAACTTTCTGACCTTGGTACTACCAGGTCTTGTGGTATGAGTTAGGTATTCTTTATCAAAATATTTTTTACCCGTAACCTTCACCTTTGACGCATTGATCAAAACAACAAAATCTCCAGTTATATCATTTGATATATAGCTAGGTTTATTTTTTCCCATTAAAATCATTGCAATTTCTGATGCCATTCTACCTAAAGTTTTACCTTCGGCATCAATCAAAATCCAGTTACCTGAATCTTTTTTTTCTTTTATGGAATAATGTCTTAATTTGTTTATCATAACTTTTTTCTGATAGATTTCTATTTTACACTTATAATTATCATTTTTTATTCAAATACATATCAACTAATCAACTAATCAACTAATTCTAATATTGCTATTTCTGCATTATCTCCTAATCTGTTTCCCATTGGGATAATTCTTGAGTATCCACCATTTCTTTCATTAAATTTATCAGAAACATTTTCAAACAAATGGTCTACAACAGATTTATCTGTAATGAATTCAGAAACTTTTCTAATAGAATTAAAATCTTTAGTTTTTGATAGAGTAATCATCTTTTCTAATATTGGTCTTGCTTCTTTAGCTTTAGCTTTAGTTGTCTTAATTCGACCATGCATTATTACATCAGAAACTAAGTTCCTCAATAAAGCTTTTCTTTGAGATGAAGGTCTACTTAATTTATTATTTGATAATTTGTGTCTCATAATTTCCTCTGCTAACTAACTTTGTGGCAGCATATTTCTTTCAGCTAAAACATCGAAAAGCTCATCAAGTGATTTTCTACCAAAATTTCTAATTTTCAGTAAGTCTCCCTCTGGCATAGCAATTACTTCACCAACTCTATTTATTCCTGCTCTCTTAAGACAATTTAATGTTCTAGCAGACAAGTCAAGAGTTTCAACTGGTGTATTGTATATATCAGGACTAATACCTAAGCCAGCAGCAGGATTTTGTTCTTCAGCAGCCTGATCAAATTTACTAAAAACATAAAAGTTATCCATAAGTGTTTCAGAAGCTTTTTGAAGAGCAGACTGAGGATCAATCGTGCCATCAGTCCAAATTTCTAAGGTTAATCTTTCCCAATCTGATCTTTGTCCAACTCTTGTAGGTTGAACAGAAAAATTAGCTTTCTTAATTGGGGTAAAAATAGAATCAATTGGAAGTATTCCTATATTTGAATCATATTCATCAGAAGCTTTTCTGTAGCCTTGACCTTGTTCAACACTAAACTCCACTGATAAGTGTGCATTAGGAGAATCAAGAGTTGCTAAATGATGCCCTGGATTTACAATTTCAAAATCAGCAGTCGCCATAATATCTCCTGCCTTAACTTCACCTTCTCCTTCAACTTCTAACCTCAATCTTCCTGTTCTATCAGATAGAGACCTTAATCTAATACCCTTTGCATTCATCAAAAACTCATTTACCTCTTCTTTCATACCATCAAGAGTAGAGTATTCGTGCTGAATACCTTCAATCTTCACCCAATTAATAGCTGTACCTGGAAGAGATGATAAAAGTGCTCTTCTTAGAGGATTCCCAAGTGTTACCCCCCATCCTTTATCCAAGGGTTCAGCAATAAATTTCCCATAAGTTTCACTGCCTTCTATCATTCTGATAGATAGCTCAGGGACTTCTGGTTCAGTTACTGAAATATTATCAATTGGGGATAAACCAAATTGTTTTTCTAACATTTATTACCTCCTTGAGTAGTACTCAACTATTTGTCTTGTATCAATCTCTAATTCAGCGTCAGATGCTGATGGAAGATTATTAATTTGAACTGATAGTCCAGATTTATCAAGTGTCAACCACTTAGCACATTGATTATTTTTAATATTTTCACTTGCAATTTGGAAAAGACTAGAATTTTTAGATTTCTCTTTCCATGTAATCTTATCTCCTTGTTTTATTTGATAAGAAGG
>JAZANE010000059.1:0-10659 GCA_036228785.1 Chloroflexota bacterium | reverse complement strand
CCCACCTAAAAACAATGTAGAAAAAACTGTAGCTGCGGCAATAGCTGCAGCAAATTCACCAAGATAAAACAATCCCCATTTCATACCGGAATAGTCATTCTGATAACCAGCTGCTAACTCAGATTCAGCTTCAGTCAAATCAAAAGGAGTTCTATTTATTTCAGCTAGTGAACCTAAAAAGAAAACTATTGCAGCAACAGGTTGAATTAATATGAAAGGAATACTTTGATAAATAACTATATCCATAACAGACATAGATTCTGTAATCAACAGTATCCCTACTAGAGACAAACCAACTGGAATTTCGTATGAAATCAACATAGCAACTGATCTCAAGGCAGAGAATATTGCTATCCTATTGGCTGAAGCCCATGCTGCACAAATTATAGAAAGACCACTAATGGACGTTATAGCCAAAATAAATAAAACACTAACGTTTATATCAACGGCATACAAGCTGATTCCAAAAGGTATAACAGAGAAAATTATAAAAACAGGTATAACTAGTAAAAGAGGGGCAAGATTAAATATATAGTGGTCAGCCTCTTCAGGAACAATATCTTCCTTAAACATCACTTTAACAGCGTCAGCAACAGATGTAAGCAAACCTTGTGGCCCCCACCTATTTGGTCCAGTTCTTTGTTGAAATCTACCAAGAAGCCTTCTTTCTCCCCATATCAGAACTAAAACTCCTCCAAGTACACCGTTTATAACAGCAAAAGCTATAATAAGACCTGTAACTGCTGTAATTATATAGCTTTCATACCTCATATCCTTGATAAAAATATCTATAATTGCATCAAGAATATTGTAAATAAATTCAAACACTATCTATCAACCTCTCCCATATTTATATCTATTCCTCCAAAAGTTACAAATAAGTCTCCAAACAATGTACCAATTAACATATCCCTCAGTAGTGTTAGGTTTATGAGTGATGAAGATCTAACATGCCATCTGTATGGAGATATAGATCCATCTGAAACAAGATAAAATCCTAGTTCTCCTTTGGACCCTTCAATTGCCACATAGCAATCTCCTTTTGGTGGCCTTACAAGAAAGGGAACCTCATCATGGTGAGGCCTAACTGGTCCAGGTTCAATATTTTCTACGCATTGCTTGACTATTTTTAGACTTTCTCTCATCTCTTGTACTCTTAGCAAATACCTAGAGTAGTTATCACCAGCTGAATGGGTTGGAATATCGAATTTTACCTGATCGTAAAAATCATATGTATCATCTTTTCTTAGGTCCCAAGATACACCCGTTGACCTCAATATAGGTCCAGTGATTGATGCATTTATTGCTTGTTCAGGAGTCAGAACTGCAATATCTTTTGTTCTTGAAAAAATTATCTCATTCGAGGTCAATAGTTTTTCTAACTCATCAACTTTTGAGGGGAAGTCATCTACAAAATCTTTAAGTGCTACCCAAAATTGTTCAGGTGCATCCATAAAAACACCTCCTGGCCTTAGATATGAGTTAGTAATTCTTGCACCACATAACATCTCAAACATTTGCAGTATCTTTTCTCTTTCACGCATAGCATAAGTAAGTGGTGTCCCCCATGCACCTAGATCTTGAATCAAAAAACCTACTGCAACTAGATGACTAGCTATCCTTTGTAACTCAGAGGCTATCATTCTTAGCCAAACACCTCTCGGCTCAGGTGTGATGTTCGAAAGTTTTTCTAGAGCTAAAATATACCCTTGATTATTTAACATTGAGGAAACATAGTCCATCCTATCTGTCAAAGTTACAACCTGAGTATAAGTTCTTTCTTCAGCTAGTTTTTCAGTTCCTCTGTGGAGATAACCAAAAATAGGCTCCACATCTATAATAGTTTCTCCATCAAATGTTACTCTCATTCTAAAAACACCATGGGTAGATGGATGTTGGGGACCTAGATTGATTGTTATCGGTTCACTTTTAATAGACATTATTTATCCTCTCCATCATCGACAACTGACTGAGAATTTGTCACAAAATCTTTTCTTAACGGATGACCAGGGAAACCATCCCAAAGAAGAATTCTTTTAAGATTTGGATGGTTTACAAAATGTATACCCATCAAATCAAAAACTTCTCTCTCCTGGAAATCTGCCCCTTTCCAAAGGTTGTATGAACTATCTATTTCAGGTTGATCTTCTCTTCCAAAACCTAGTTTAACTTTTATAGTAGCTTTGGATAAAGTAATTAATGATTTCAAATGATAGACGACCTCAAAATGATCAATATAATCAACTGCAGTAATAGATGACAATAAATCGAATGAAAAACCTGAAGTTTCTTTCAAAAACTTTAAGACTTCATAAATTTTTTCTTTTGAAATATAAACCGAATGATCATCAGAAGATACAACGCTATCTGAAATATGATTTGAAATTTCTTCAGCTAATTTATTACCGTTCCATTCAATCATTATTAGACATCTCCTGCTTTTTGACCAGTAAGACTATATTTCTTTATCTTTTCGTGTAATTGCATAATCCCATATAGTAATGCATCTGGCCTTGGAGGGCATCCAGGTACATATACATCTACTGGCACTATATGATTAACTCCAGGAACTACTGAATAACTTTCATAATAAGGGCCTCCTGAAGTCGCACAAACTCCCATAGAAATAACCCATTTTGGTTCTGCCATTTGGTCATAAAGACGTCTCAAAGGAACTGCCATTTTCCAAGTTACAGTACCAGCAATAATCATTAAATCGGCCTGCCTTGGAGTAGCTCTAAACACTTCCATTCCAAATCTTGAGATATCAAATCTACTCATAGCAGACGCAATCATTTCAAAAGCACAACATGCAAGTCCAAATTGAAGAGGAAACAAACTTGATTTTCTAGCAAAGTTAAGTAATTGATCTACCGAAGAAACTATAACATTTTTATCTATATCGTCTTGATCTATAATAGGCTCAGGAAAGGGAGCAATATGGGTCGACTTCATTGAATTGATCAATCCACCTTCTTCTTTATCAAGAGCTTTAGTTGAAACATCTAAAGGAATTCTTTCTATTTTATCCATTCTAAACACCCCTTAAGCCAAACATATATAAAAGAGACAGTCAAAACTGCCAAGAAAAACATTATCCCCAAAAAAGGAATTATTCCCCAAACATTTGTAATCAATCCATGACTTACAGCCCATGGGAAAATAAGTACAGTTTCAACATCAAATGCAACAAATAATAATGCGTAATAAAAATACCCAAAGCTAAATAAAGAAGGTTTTTCACTAAATGCAGGATGACCCCCCTCATAGGCAGATTTCTTAATTTTAGAAGATCTTATGGGTGTGATACCAAATTTAGAGCCAAATTTGGCAGCTGCTAACATTCCTATTGGTACTATGATTGATAGAGCAACAAAAATTAATAACAAACTATATTCTTGTAAATACGATTGTTCCATTTAGAGTTGATTTTTATATTATCTTAAACTTTTGCCAAAGATTCAAGCTTGTTAATAACTTTAGCCTTTAGTTCTTTAGCTTCCATAATATCTGGTGACTTACCTTGAGCTTTTTTGTCCCAAAGCACTTCATTATCTACAGTGACTTTGAATGCTCCAGCTGTACCTGGTTTCAATGAGATAGCTATAGCTGTACCTGCTGCTTGAAAAAGCTCGCTAGTCATCCATGCAGCTAAATTTGCGTAACCACAAGGTACGCAGTACTCTATTTCAGCTTCCATTTTCCAATCTGCCATAATATAACCCCTTTTGAATATATAATTCTCTTTGTATTATAATTTACTATAATCATCTTAAAGGTAAATATATGATTACAACAATTTTAATAAGTTTTAATAATGTTTTATGAAAAATAATAATTTTGTAAGCTTAAAAAACGTAACAAGAGAAGATATTCCAAGAATTATCGAATGGATTGAGGATAAGGAAGTTTACGAGAACTGGTTTGGTCAATATGCTTTTAATAAATCTGCTCACTTAGGTTATGAACCAAAAGATATGTTAAATGCTACTCAAGAAGAATGGGACGAGGTTTTTCATGACCCACATCACGAGCCTCATAGGTCAATTTTTTCAATATATCATGATGAAATTCATATTGGTGAAGGGCAACTTTCAATAGACGAATCATTAGGTGATGTACAAATTTCAGTTCTTATAGGTAATAAAGACTATTGGCATAAAGGATATGGAACTCAAACGGCTTTAGCATTACTAGAGCATAGTTTTCTGAACTTGGGAATGTATAGAGCATGGGTTGATATACCTGAATATAATTCAAATGCTCTAGAACTATTCAAAAAAATAGGATTTGTTCATGAGGGAACTTTCAGAAAAAGTAGACCTAAAGATGGGAAAAGATATAATTCAGTTGTAATGGGTTTACTTGTAGACGAGTATAAAGATGCTTATCCTAATGGCATATCTAGCCATGTAATTGAATGGGATGGACAAGAAATTTAGTCCCCCCAAAATCTTTTTTCCATCATATCTAAATATTTGTAAGCAGAACCAGTATTTACAAGTACAACTTTGTCTGTATCTTTTATAAAATTATTTTCTCTTAATTTTTTTGAAGCCATTACTATAGCCCCTCCTTCTGGAGCTGCAAAAATCCCCTCTTCAGAAGCAAGTAAAGATACTCCTTCTAGCATCTCTTCGTCATTAATTCTTATTGCAGTTCCTTTACTCTTGTGCAAAATATCATAAATTATAAAATCTCCAACTGCTAAAGGGACCCTCATACCTGCAGCCAAAGTCTTAGGATTTTCAAAAGGTTTCGCAAATTTTTCATTTTTTTCATAAGCATCTACTAATGGCGAACATCCTTCTGCTTGTACTACAACCATTTTTGGTTTTTTTGAGGAAACTAAACTTAATTTTTCAAGTTCTTCGAAAGCTTTCCAAATACCAACAATTCCAGTCCCACCTCCAGTAGGATAGATAATTACGTCAGGAACTTCCCAATTCATTTGTTCAGCAATCTCTAATCCCATAGTTTTTTTACCTTCAACCCTGTAAGGTTCTTTTAGTGTAGAAACATCAAAATAACCATATTTTTCAGCAGCTATAGCTGAGGCTTTCCCAGCATCAGAAATAAATCCATCTACTAATTTCACATTAGCTCCGAAAGCTGCACATTCCATTTTGTTGGCTAATGGTGCATCTTTAGGCATAAATACATGAGCTTCCATGTTAGCTTTAGCTGCATAAGCAGACATTGCTCCTGCAGCATTACCAGCAGAAGGCATAACTATCCCCTTGATACCGTACTCATTAGCTTTAGAAATAGCTGCTGACAAACCTCTTGCTTTAAACGACCCAGTCGGATTATTACTCTCATCTTTTACAAAGAAATTATTTATTGATAACTTTTTTGATAAATTGTTCATTTTCATAAATGGAGTATTTCCCTCTCCTAAAGAAATGATCTTTTCATAATTAAGGACAGGTAGTAATTCTTCATATCTCCACATATCGTTCCTTCTACCTAAAAGATTTTTCGGAGTAAAAGATTTAGAAATTTTTTCAATATCATATCTTGCAAGAAGTGGTTTTTCGGAGCTAGGACTAAGTCTCATAGGTTTATCAATGGGATATTTTTCACCACTTAGTGAACATTCCAAAAACTCAAATCCTGATAAAGTTTTAGTCAATTTTTACTCCTAAGTTAGTAATTTCAGTATCTAATTCTATTGGTATTTGTAAAATTTCACTCATAGAAATACATATTTTTTCAGCAACTTCATAAAGATTTATTTCTTTATTTGAAATATTTTTAATAGAATTTACCTCTAGTCCAGGCATCCCACATGGTGTAAATATTTTGAACATATCTAGTTCGTTGTTAACATTTAGTGAAAATCCATGCAAAGTTACATATTTGATCACCTTTAAACCTATTGCAGCAATTTTCTGTCCAGAAGGATTTTTATTCTCTTTATATTTTTCATTTGGGTCGCCGTTTACCCATATACCCCTTCTATTTTTGACTGTATGAGACTTAATTGCATAATGATCAAGAGACCTAATAATTGATTCTTCCAAAAATTTTACGTAGTCTAGTACGCCTTCAAAATGATTTTTTATATTAATTATTGGATAACAAATTAGCTGCCCTGGATTGTGCAAGGTAACTTGACCACCTCTAGTAGTCCTAACGTGAGATAAATTTTTATTTTTCTTGTTTAATTGTTCTATTTCTTCATCAGAAATTTTTTCATTTGATCCGTAAGTTAATACATTGTCATGCTCTAAAAATAAGATAGTCTGATTTAATTGATTTGAATAAACTAGACTATTTATTTTTTCTTGAAATCTTAAACTAGACAAATAGTCTATCTTACCTAAATAAAATGCTTGAATATCTTGAGGTTTTTTATCCATAATTAATATAAGTTAGTATAAAAAATTATATATTTACAGGAGAATTTGATGAATATAAAAAAAATACTTAGAATAAACACTTATCTGCTAATATTTTCAATTCTTGCTGTTTTCATAGCTTGCTCAGACTCTGAAAATGCTTTAGGAATTACTGATCAAATAATAGGACCTCCCCTTGGAAATATTGATCAATCAAAGGAATATACAGCTATTTTTGATACTGAGGTTGGATCCTTTTCTGTATTTTTATATGATGATCAAGTTCCATATACGGTTGAAAATTTCATCAATTTAGCACAATCTGGATATTATGATAAGACAACATTTCATAGAGTTTTACCAAACTTTATGGCACAAGGAGGAGATCCATCTGGAACAGGATCTGGTAACCCAGGTTATAGATTTGCAGATGAATTTCATGTGGATCTAAGACATGATTCTGAAGGGATAATGTCGATGGCTAACTCTGGGGTAAATACCAATGGGAGTCAATTTTTTATAACTTTTGCCCCACAACCTTTCTTAGATGCTTTCGACTCCAATAATAATCCTAAAAACTGTCAGAGTATGCAGATATCATGTCATGCAGTATTTGGAAAAGTATCAGATGGAATGAATGTGGTTAAGAGTATTCGGCTAAGAGACCCAATGAGAGATTCTGCCCCTGGAACTGTAATTAATTCAATAAAAATTGAAATTAAATAAATCACATATCAATATAAGGGATATTTTTCTTAAATCTTACTTGTTTGCCTGAAGAACCTATCCAAGGCCCATTTGTTATATCGCTTCTGCCCTTTGCTGGAGCAGAATTAATTCTTATACTTGGATCTGTTTCTAAAGGATCTATGTTCATGTACACTTTTTCACCATCAAACTCAAAGTAACCACCAGAATATGGCAACTGATTTATATAACTAAAACTTAATCTTTTGGGATATAGAAACTTTGAAATTGGATTCCTTTTTATTGAAGAAAAATCAACAATAATATTATTTTGAACATCAGTTAAATATCCTGTTATTCTAGTTTGTCTTAAATTATTTATGATCAAAGTGAAGGCTGCAAATATTACCACAAATATAATTATCCAATAGTAATATCTAAGACCAAATATGTATAAATACTTTGTATTTACACTGATTTGAATTTTCTGAATTTTACTTTTATAGTCTTTTTCTAAGTAATTTGTATTAAGATTTAAGTCTAAGTATATATCTCCCTTTATTTTTTCTTTAGACTCAAGAAATATGTTAAATATATAAGATTTATCCGTATCCTTCAGATTAACTTTTTCAATTCTGTAGGAGAAATTACCATTTGAAGTTATTAAGCTTTGAATTTCATCTAGACTAATAAGATATGGATAAGAATTCACTCTAGTTTCAAATGTAACTACATTAAATTCACTTTCAGACTTACCACTCAAATCTGATATTTTTGTGATTTGAATTTCAGGAAAAAACTCTATCTTAATTTGATCATTATGAATTATTGGAGTAGTAATATCTTTCCATTGTAAAGTGTATTGAATATCTAATATTGATTGTTCCGAATAAGCAGGTAGTTCAACAGTATAAATTCCATCGAAAGCTGCTTTATCATTCTTTTGACCTAAATCATTCATTATTTGTATTGTTTCTGATCCGGTATGATCACGAACCCTTAATTGCATTTCGGCATTTTCAATATGTGATAATTGGCCTTCAATAGAAGCTCCTACCTCAAGTAAAATAGGCGAACCAGATGAAAAAACTTTTTCACCTTGAGTAACTAAGCTCAATGGATTATGAGTGTCTGTAAGAATTTCGAATCTACCAGAAATACCATTTGTAATTATTGTCCAAGTTCCAGATTCTGGTTCGAAAATATCTAAGAATATTATGTTTGAAAGATGCCAATAAGAATCAATTTTTGGTTTTATCTCTGTACCATTTGGATTAATAATTGATATCTCAGTGTTATTATCTTGTCTGTAAAAACCAACTCTTAATCTACTAACTGTGGGTGGTATATTTATAAAATTTGATAAAGGTTTTGGAGTTATATTAGTTTGTAAAATAGAAATTGGATCATCCATAAATAATTTCAAAAATTCTACTATTGCAGAATTGGAGCCAAAATCAATATAAGATCCTCCTGTATTTTCTGAAAGGTCCATAAATAAATTTCTTTCATCTACAGTTGCTGATTGCAAAGACATCACGTTAAATTTTATACCTGAAGATAAATATAAGTCCGAAAGATTGATTAACTTTATTTCAGAAGAATTTTCTGATTTATTAATTCTCAAGTTAGAAATAATAAATAGTTCAGAATTAGTTGTATCAGTATTTTCAGCTATTTTTGTAAAAGCTTCAGAAATTATTAAATAGTGATTGGAAAATGAATCAGTTGATTCTCTAAAATTAGTACTTATTAATTCAGAAAATACTGATTCAAGATTTTGTAAATTTACTACTTTTGGATCATAGCTTTTTGATCCATATGGTTGAAAAACTACCTCAGTATTTGATTCTTTGGTGTAGTAATTTAATATTTGATTTATTATATCCTTAGATGTTTCGAGTTCTTCTTGATTTTTATAATTCATATCAAAAGCTAAAAAAATTGTTCTCTTATCAGAATTCTCATCTGCATTTAGTATATTTAGATCTGCAAAAATTAATTTAAAAATAAAAATCAAAAATAATAAAGAAAAAAATATCCAAGAAAGTGCATTAAAGTTACTTATAATTTTTTGTTTCATATGATTCATTATTAAATAATAAACTTTTTCTCTAGATAAATCCTTAGTGAATTTATCCAAGATATATATAAAATTTCAAAAATGAAAATAGTTGAATTAAGAACAACATTATTCGAATTTGAGCTTGATAGAGTTATGGGAGATGCTAATTCACCCCAAGGAAGAACTAAATCAGGAACGTGTTTGGTTGAATTAATTACTGATGAAGGAATTGTTGGAATTTCTATTGGAGGTGGGAATTCTATTTCTCAAATAAAATTACTCTTCGACGAAATACTCATTGGATCAGATCCAAAAGCTGTCTATAGCATATGGAAAAAAATGGTAGATAGATTTTTTAAGGGAGGACATGATGGAATTGCCAACGATGCAATTGCTACTTTAGATGTCGCCATGTGGGATCTTAGATCTAAAGTAAATGAAGAGCCACTTTGGAAAACTCTTGGAGGTAGTAAAAAAACTATAAACGCTTATGCATCCGATATCGCTTTACCTTTGAACGACGATAAGCTTGGGAATTGGTATAAAAAAATGGCAAAAAACTATGGATTTAAGTCTGCAAAATTGAAAGTAGGACTAGATCAAGATTCTGACTTAAGAAGGTTAGAAATAATGAGAAATGCTTTGTCTATCAACAATGATGATCCTATTCTATACATTGATTCCAACGAATACTGGTCACCAAAACAAACAATTAGAAAAGTTTCAGAAATGGAAGAAAGGTTTACATTAGGTTGGATTGAAGAACCTGCTAGAAGATGGGATTTTTTGGGTCTAAAAAAAGTATCTGATGCACTAAAAACTCCTGTATGTGCTGGAGAAAATCTAGATACATTGGGAGACTTTTTACCTTATTTTCATCATAGATCTGCTGATGTAATCCAAGTTAGCCATGGAATGACAGGAATTACAGGTGCTCTTCAAATTGCTGATGCAGCTTATGGATTAGAATTGCCTGTAACTTTAGGAGGATCAACTGGTATACTGCATGCTCATATTGCGAGTGCAATACCAAATTGTATTACAATAGAAATTCCACATCCAGAGCCTGAAACTAAAGTTTATAAATGGGATGTTAAGATAGAAAATGGATTAGCTGTTTTAGGAGATAAACCTGGTCACGGCATTACCATAGACTATGAAGAGCTAAATAAATCTGTCGTGAATAAAATTTCTGTAAAATCAGGACCAAGCCCATATGGTAGAAGAGCTGGAGCAGGATTATATGAAGTACCCCCAACTAAAAATGAAATCAAAGCGGCTAATTCTAAATGAAAATAACTGACTATAAATTAGAGACATATCTTGAATTAATGGATAGACCTTTAGGAGATTCTAATGGTCCAGAAGGAGATGATCTTATAGTTTCAAATATTTTGACAATTATTACTGATGAAGGAATAAGCGGAGTAGCACCTTTAGGAAATGCACAAGTAAATAACTTATTTAAGGTTATTGAAGATAAAGATCCCAGAGAAACTTTCACTCATTGGCAAAATATGATTCGTTATGCTTTCAAAGGTGGAGATGAAGGAGAAGTACATG
>JAZANE010000058.1:0-4470 GCA_036228785.1 Chloroflexota bacterium | reverse complement strand
CTGATTTTTTCTTCGTAATAAACTCTACTAATAAAACAATTAATGATGTTGCAACAAGAATAATTGGAGATAATATATATGTCATTTCATCATATAGCATTACTTTATAATCTCCTTTATACCTAGGTCAAAAAATTCAATAAACAAATTTGGGAAAAAACCTATCAAAATAATTGGGATTGTAATAATAAATGCTGGTAGTAAATCTAAACTATTTGCATCTTTAAGAGAATTAAAATCATAAGTTTTATCTGATTTATCTAAGTTATTGTCACCAAATAACGCTCTCTGTGTCATCCAAAGAATATATCCCGCAGCTAATACAACACCAAATGCTGAAATAATTGTTTCTACAGGATAGACCTTATAAGTACCTAGAAATACCATTATTTCTGACACAAAACCTGATAATCCTGGAAGACCTAATGAAGCTAGACCAGAAATTACAAAGAATAATGCAACCATTGGCATTTTCCTAGCAATAGCTCCTAATTTATTTATATCTCTAGTATGAGTGCGGTCATAAATCAATCCTACCGTCAAGAAAGATAATCCTGTGATTGTTCCATGAGTAAACATCTGCATCGCAGAACCGTTGAGAGCATAATAAGAGAAATCTCCATTCTTAGTTATTGCTGAAAAACCTAGAAGGACATATCCCATATGGCTTATAGAAGAATATGCTATCAATCTCTTTAGGTCAGTTTGCCTAAGTGTAACTATTGCACCGTAAATTATTGAAATAGTTCCTAATATAACTAGAAAATTTGTATAATCAAAAATTTGGAACCCATAAGTTTCTTGAAAAAATCCAAGATTTATCCTCAATAAGCCATAACCTGCCATTTTTAGTACACCTCCTGCTAGCATTATCGACACGGCTGTAGGAGCGTCTGTATGAGCATCGGGTAACCAGTTATGAAAAGGCCAAAGAGGAAGTTTCACTGCAAAGGCTATAAAGAAAAATATAAAAATTATTGATGCGGGAATAATTAGTTTTTGTCCAGCAATCAACTCTGGAATACCTATTATTCCCAATTCATCAATCGAAACCATTGATAAATTAGTTACTGATTCGCTTGAGAAAAGAGCTAAAATTGCCACTAGCATAAAGGCTCCTCCAGCAAGAGTGAAAATAACAAATTTTGTTGCTGAATATTCTTTTCTTCCTGATCCCCAAATACTAATTAGCATATACATTGGTATAAGTTCAAATTCAAAAAATACGAAGAACAAAAGTAAATCTAAAGCAGTAAATACACCCATAACACTTGTTACAAGCAAAAGTATCCAAATAAAATATTCTTTGACTCTTTTCTCTATTCTCCAAGAAGCCATACATGCAACCATAGAAAGAAGGCCAGTCAAAAGAACAAGCGGTGCAGAGAATCCATCAACACCTACTAAATAAGAAGACTTAATATTTAATGAATCAATCCATTGAAAATGATCAATAAACTGGATTCCCCCTTTTGATTTATCATAAGAAAGGAAAATAACTAGCGACAATAAAAATGTCAAAAAAGATGATGAAATAGATGCAATTACTATTTTTTTTCTATCATTCAATAGAAGTAAGAATATAGCTGTTAGTGCTGGGAAAAAAATAGTAATTGAAACAATATAACTCAACATAATCTAACCTACTAAAATCATTATAAATATAGCAATACTAGCAAACATTATCATTGCTAAGCTATATGTATGTATTTGACCATCTTGTAATCCAAGAGACCTTAAGCTTAATCGACTAGTCAGCCTAGAAAGATTTATATTTATACCATCAAAAATATTTTTATCTAACCATTCACTACCCCAACAAACTAATTCATAAAAAATATTTTTAACAATAATTTTTTCATACAAATCATCCATGAAATATTTCTTGTCCAGAAGATTATTTATTGACAAGAAAAATTTATTTTTTGTAATCTCTGTTTTATTTCTGTAGGTATTTATGCCAAAAAGTATTCCAAGTATCGCTAGGAAAGAAGAAACAAGCGCAATAGAAAAATTAAATGAATGATATCCATGGAAATCAAAAATCTCTAAACTCTTTTCGAGAAAAACTCCAAATAAATGTTTATCTATAAATATAAAACTTGAAAAAACTGGATTAACCAAATACCCAATGAATATTGCAAAAAATGATAGCACTAAAATTGGATAAACCATATTTTTAGGAGATTCACCAAGATGAACATGCTCTACTGTTGCAGGAACAGGTAAGTTATTTTTTTTCAGATCTTCAGATTCTTTATCGCCTCCCCCTCTAAATTCTCCCATGAAAGTAAGAGCAACTGCTCGAAACATATAAAAGGCTGTAAGAAAAGCAACAAATAAACCAACGATTAAGCAAATATTCCCTAAGAATCCTCCATATGAATATGCAGATAAAATAATTTCATCTTTAGACCAAAATCCTGACAATGGGAAAAGTCCTGCTAATGATAAGGAACAAATTAACATGCTGTAGTATGTAAACTTCATATTGTTCTTCAATCCACCCATATATTTCATATTAAATGTTCCAGCAGCATGATGAACTGAACCTGAGCTTAGAAATAAACCTGCTTTGAAAAAAGCATGTGTGAATAAATGGAAAATTGCTGCAGTATATGCACCAAGACCTAATGCCATAAACATATAACCTAACTGAGAAATTGTAGAATAAGCAAGAACTCTCTTGATATCTGTAGTTGTTAGTGCCATAGTTGCAGAAATAAAAGCTGTCAAAGCTCCAATTATTGCAATGAGTGGCATTAATTCAGAAATTTGGAATAAAGGAAATAATCTAGCTATAAGAAAAACACCAGCTGTAACCATTGTTGCAGAATGAATAAGAGCAGAAACTGAAGTAGGACCTTCCATAGCGTCAGGAAGCCAATTATGCAATGGGAATTGGGCAGACTTCCCTATACCACCTATCAAACAACCAGCTGCTAATATTGTAGCAACTCGGCTAGATATATCTTCATTTAATATTGCTTCATATAGTAAGGGAATTTCCAAATAATTTGAATTTAGATTGAAAAGATAAATTATAGAAAACAAAAAACCAAAGTCTCCAAGCCTAGTCATAATAAAGGCTTTTTTTGCAGCTGCTGCTGCAGAACTTCGTTCATGCCAAAAACAAATTAGTAAATATGATGAAACTCCTACTAATTCCCAAAATATAAACAACTGCAAAATATTTCTTGAAACAACTAAGCCAAGCATTGATCCAGTGAAAAGTGCCATATAAGCAAAATATTTCGAAAAGCTCTTATCATCATGCATATAACCTATTGAATAAATTTGAACAAGAAATGATATTCCGGAAACAACTACTAGCATAATGGCTGTAAGAGGATCCAGCAAAAATGAAAAATTTAGATCAACATTACCAATACTAATCCAACTGAAAGATATAGTTGAAGAAAAATCTTCAATATTAAAAATCACTATTATAGAGAATAGAAAACACAATCCTATAAATAATGAATTTACATAACCTGCTAATTCTCTTTTATCAGGGCCTAGAGTAAGTATTAAAAAGGAATGAAATAGAAAAACTCCAAATGGTATTAGTAATATTAATAATGTCAATGTCTCAATCAAAAAAGCTTCCCTCTAAACCTTTCTTATTATTTCATCAGCTACGTGCTCTCGACCCTTTGGTACAAGAATTCTAAATACAGATAATTCTGACCATTCAAGCAAGCCTTCCTCTGGAATGATTTTAGTTGGTAAACCTTCAGCTTCAAGCAGATCTTTGTAAGCTTCAGCAATGCTTAGGTTATTAACTTTTTTATAATCAATCCACATGTTTTTAATTCTTCATTTCTGACAAATCGTCTAATTCTACTGTTGACTTAAATTTACCAAGAGCTAAAACCATCGCTAGAGCAAGGGCAGTTTCACCGGCAGCTACACAAATGATAAAAATTCCCATTATATTTCCTGATAAGATAGCGAAAAATGAATCTAATGCTATTTCATTACTTAGAGAAAAATTCATAGTAAATCTATTAAAACCAACAATGGATAGTACAACTGAATTAAAAATCAATTCTAGTGACATTAGTGTTATAACTATATTTTTTCTAGTAAGTAATCCGAAAATTCCTATAGAAAATAATGCAGCTGAAAAAATCAATATAATCTCTAAAGTCATATAGTCTCTTTATCCCCTTCCTCTTCATTTTCAATAGTATTTTTAGTTATAGCTATAGAACCAATAACACATGCAACTATTATCAATCCTATAAGTTGCAGAGAAATAAAATATTTTGTCGAAAGTAAAGAACCTATCGGAATAATGGAATCGTTAAATAAACCTTCACGCAAATCTAAGTTAGAATTATCATTTTTATCTAAATTAGTGATTATCATTTTATTTTCTTCGTCAATGACATATTTTTCAAATAAAGCTTGTCTGAAGTCTCCATTCTCAATTTGATTTGTTTTATTCCAATCAGTTCCTAAAAT
>JAZANE010000057.1:0-2610 GCA_036228785.1 Chloroflexota bacterium | reverse complement strand
CTCTAGTACTATTCTTCCCAATGAAAACTTGGCAAATCCTTAAACGATGAAATGATCTTCTCATGCCAAATATCTGATAGATTCATAAAATATGGAGTATCTAACCTGAGTTTATCTTTTAAATCTAAATTAATATTATTGTTCTTGTAAACAACAAAATCAATTGGAGGGCCAACAGTAAGATCACTTCGCATAGTTGAATCTATAGATACTAAAGCTGCGCGAGCAGCATCACCTAAAGAGGTATTTTTTTGAATTACTCTATCTAGTATTGGTTTACCGTATTTAGTTTCTCCAATTTGGAAATAAGGGCTATCCTCCGAGCATAATATATAATTACCTTCAGGATAAATCAAAAAAGCTTTTTGTCTTTGACCCTTAATTTGACCTCCAAGTATAAAAAAAGAAGAAAAATTAACATTTCCTTGGCTTATCTTATCAATATTTTTTTCTGAATATTCGACTGATAATTTACCAATATAATTTGCTATTTCTTCAAGGTCATTACAGGTATTTAGGTTTAATTCACCTTTAGGATTTTCTAAATCTGTTTCTAGTCTGTGAAATACATTTTGAGAAGTTGATAAGTTCCCTGAAGTAAGTAAAACTATACATCTATCCCCTACACTATAGGTAAACATTTTTGAGTATGAATTATAATCATCTAATCCTGCGTTTGTTCTTGAATCAGAGGCAAATACCATTCCTTCATCTACTTTTATAGCTAAACAATAAGTCATTATAAGTTTATTTCTCCAGTATATTTTCTATCTTTGAAACAAAATATTAACATGATTGAAATCTTTTTGATAAATAATTAAAACTATTAATATAATAGTACATTTTTAAAGCTTTGTTGATAGACCTTGAGAAATATTCATCAAACGGATCTTTTGATGAATTTATAACAGACAAAAAAAAATTTAGATCAAATAGATCTAAGATTTTTGAATACCTAGAATCTCTCTCAGAAGAAGAATTAAGTGATGTAATTACTGCAAAGGATAATGCTATAAGGTCTATGGGAATTACATTTAGAGTTTATGGTGAAAAAAATACTATTCAAGATAAACTATGGCCATTAGATTTCATACCTAGAATTATTTTAATGTCAGAGTGGAAGAAAATTTCTGAAGGATTGATTCAAAGATGTAAAGCTCTAAATATGTTTATCGAAGATTGCTATAATGAAAAATCATTCTTAAATTCAGGATTTATGGACCCTAAACTTATCCTTAATTCTCCTTCATACCTAAAGGAATGTGAAGGAATGAAATTAAAGTATTCTGCATGGGCTCATATTTGTGGAACTGATTTGGTTAGAGACAAAGATGGTAAATTTTATGTACTTGAGGATAATCTCAGAGTCCCATCAGGAGTTTCATATATGATTGAAAACAGAATGGTAATGAAAAGAGTTTTCCCTGAATTATTTAGTGACTATGGGGTTCTACCTGTAGATGAATATAATTCAAAACTATATTCAACTTTAGCATCCCTATCAGATTCTAGTAATCCTGAAATAGTGCTCCTAACTCCTGGTGTTTATAATTCAGCTTATTTTGAACATTCTTACTTGGCACAGCAATTAGGTATCGAGCTAGTTGAAGGATCTGATTTAGAAATTGGAAAAGATGGTTATTTATATAAAAAGACCATAAGTGGATTAGTAAAGGTTGATGTAGTTTATAGGAGAATAAATGATGATTTTTTAGATCCATTAGTATGGAATAAAAATTCAACTCTAGGGGTCCCAGGCTTGATAAATGCCTGGAAAGAAAAAAAAGTAGTCATAGTTAATGCCCCTGGATCAGGCATTGCTGATGATAAAGCAATTTACTCCTTCGTACCTGAAATGATTAAGTTTTACCTGAATGAAAAACCAATATTGAATAACATAAAAACTTATCTTTGCTCAAATGAAAAAGATCTAAATTTTGTACTAGAAAACATTAAAGATCTCGTAATAAAACCCGTAAACGAATCAGGTGGCTATGGAATAGTTATAGGTAGAAACGCGAGTAAAAACCTTATCAAAAAAACCATACAGAAAATTAAAGAAAATCCTAGAAATTTTGTAGCTCAGCCATTTATTACATTATCAACGGGACCTACATATATGTCTGGTGATATAGACTCACGTTATATGGACTTAAGACCCTTTATCTTATCAGGTAAAACTGAATATGTTTCTTTAGGGGGTTTAACTAGAGTTGCCCTAAAAAAGGGATCATATATAGTCAATTCTTCTCAGGGTGGAGGTAGTAAAGACACATGGATAGTGAATAACTAATGCTAAGTAGTGATGCTGAACATTTTTATTGGTTATCTAGATACGCTGAGAGAGCAGAAAATACTGCAAGACTAGTGAATGTAAATGTTGAGCTTATGTTAGATTTCCCTGGTGATAAGTCTAAAGCATGGAAACCAGTTATTGAAATTACAGGAATGGAAGATTTTTTTTCAAAAAAAAATTCTTCATTTGAAGAAAATATTGTAATTAATTTTCTTACCTTTGATAAAAACAATCCTAACTCAATACTCTCAAGTTTAGCTAGTGCTCAATATAATTCGAAGCCAATCAGAGATAATTTACCAAGAGCATCAAGC
>JAZANE010000056.1:0-4933 GCA_036228785.1 Chloroflexota bacterium | reverse complement strand
TATGTCTTCTTCAGAGTAATTTCCTACTCCCATAGAGAAAAGTTCTAGAATTTCTCGACCATAATTTTCATTAATATTATCCTTATGGTTATCTTGATTATCCAGCCACATAATCATAGCTGGGTCTTTTGACAATTCAATTAGAAGATTTTCAAAAGATCCCAAACCATGTTTCTTGAACATATCAATTTGGGTTGTCATAACTTTACCTTGAATAAGTTTATTTTGCCCTGTTGCAAAAACTCTGTGCCAAAATAAAGCTACTTTGTCATCAAATGGAAATTTTGAATGGGCTAATCTATACATCCAAAACGCTCCAGAGCTATTAACGGATCTAACGTCTGAAAGGTCTATTTGATATCTTCTAAGAAGGTCTGTTGGAACCGGATTTTCATCGCTATTATCCATTAGAAAATCAACTGCATCATCATAAGATTTATTTGTTAATTGATCTATTTCTTCTTTTGAACCCCCAAAACCAATTCTTCTCATTAGATGAGAAATTTCTTTTTTAGTAGTTGTAGGACTTACCGATATCATTCTTTTTTCCTTAATTTATCTTCTTTCATAGATGAAATTTTTTTTCTTAATCTAAATCTAAGTGTATAAACTATAACCAGGGCTGCTAGAATTGGGAACCATTGTGTGAATGCACTTTCTTGGACTTCTAATGCGCTAAAAATCAGCCTTATGACAAAGGAAATAATTAACAAAGCCCCTATTTCTAGCATCATTATCTTTAATCTTCCCATGTTATCTATCTCCTTTTTATAGATTTTTATATTCTAATAAACGCGTCTTTAGTATCTAACCTAACTAAATGATAACAACGATAAAAAAAATTGCCATAATGCACATAGAAATATTTTCCAAAATAGTAAGATTTGATAAAGGGACACTAAATGATGTTCCTAAGCAAGCACAATTAATCATTTCTTCTTTTCTTCTTAACTTCATAAATATTCCATACGTTTGAGGAAGCAATATAAGTAATGTCAAAATATTAGAAAAAAGTAGAAATACTCCTAAAATAAAAAATATACCCAGTGATAATTCTATAAATGGATATATTAAACCAAATTTATAAAAAGTCTTAGTTATGGGATCGTAATTAGAAAATGAAGATGCAAATTGACTAATATCCTGAAATTTCAAAAATGAAAAAATTAGAAAAAAGTAACCCATTGCAAATCTCATGAAGCTATCACCAGTTCCATCAAAAACTTCATATGATAAAAAGGACAAAAGAAAAACAAAAATCAAAGTTATTAGAATAGGTTTGTAGGTACTTAAGTACTTTGCAATAATTTTTATAATATTAGGTTTTTGATAATCTTCAGAAACTTTATATGATCCTATTGATTTAAGCAGATCGTTTAATTCTGATTCTTTATAATTTTTTTTAGAACTTAACAGAAGATATTCATCATTTAGTGATACTTCCACAGAATCTATATCATCCTCTAGTTCTAGTTTAGTCTTGATAGATTGTACACATCCATCACAAGTCATCCCTGATACTGAAAATTTTTTTTTATTCATAATTAAAAGTCCGTATTACACCAAGGTGATTGTTCTACTGAGAACATTCTGTTTATATTTCTTAAGATATCATTATTTTTTACATCAAATAAACCTGCTTGATAGAATTCTGAAGCTCTTGCTGAGCCAAAATATATTGAACTTAATTCGGAAGGTCTCATGGATATATCAGGGTTATTATTGGTCTTTTTTACCTCAGTATTTTTACCATCAGTTTCTATTGTGTATTTTCCTTCAATATCATCTTGATTTTGACCAGAAATATTAATAGTAATTTTTCCTGATTCTTGATAAGTTCTGGATTCCAGCATTTTTATTGGATCAATTATTCTAGCCCATAATCCATCGATAATATTTCTTTTTAATTTTCTTGGATTTTTCAACATATAGTATAAAGGATCATTTGTACCTCTTCTGTTGAATGATATTTCTTCAACAAGTTCTACTCCAAAAATATAATGCCAGAGAGCGTTATTAGATTCACGGTCTGTAGAAATTATTTCTTCAACTATTAAGCTTCCTTTATCATCCTCATGCGCAACTCCTGATTCTTTATTGAAGTTATATATTGCATATCCGGATGGTTTATTGTTTTTATAAACAATAGCGAAAAAAAACCCGCTTAGTCCTGATTTATTAAATTTAGTTTGCTCATCCTCATATAGTAAATAATTCCAATATCCCTGAGTTCTATCTGTAGCTCCATTTTGACATTTTCTAAAGGTTTCATAAATTTCTGGAATCTCATTTAAAGCTTTATTTTTATCTACTAATCTAACAGAAATTCCTTTAGGACTATCAGTTGACAAAGATGTATCATGTGTTTCAATTATCCAGTCTTCTCTCATAGTTGCTAATCCATATCCAAATCTATTGTATAGTAAAGACTGTGAAGCCCATAAACCCGCAACAGCGTCTCCTCTATCTCTCGCTTGTTGATGAAGAGTTTTCATCATTGATGAAAAAATTCCTCTTCTTTTATGAGTTGGCAAAGTTCCCATATAAGCAATTCCCGCCATTTTAATGTTCTCACCACCAGGAACAGTAATAGTATATTTGTCAGCGCCTCCTGATCCTACTATTTGTTTAGAGTCAGTATCAAAGGCTGCTATAAGTCTATCGCTTGGTTCTTTCCAGTTATCATAATCAATCATAAACCTGTCGTTTACCATTCTTATAACTGTATCCTCACTTGGAATATCTCCGAATACAGTTCTAACCGAACTTCTCCACTCAAAAACATTTGATTTATCTACTGAAATTATTCTTATTGCCATTTTATTTTTTTGCTAACGCTTCTTTACCTGCTTTTAATGTCTCAATTATTTTATCTACATCATAAACACAACCTCCCCATGTTCCTCCACTAACATCCTGTAGTGCGGCCCATAACCTTGTATCGTCAGGTAAGTTTTTGTTAGCTTTTATTTCTAATGTTGTGTTCCTGTTTTGTAACTCTTTATCTCCCCATTCTATTCCGTTTATACTTCCATCTTCTCCTACTAAATTTATTGATCCCTTTAGTTTTTTAGTATCTATAATTATCTCTATTAGATCTCCATCTTTTAATAAACCAATTGGTCCTCCCGCTAAAGCTTCTGGTCCAATATGACCTATGCAAGCACCTGTTGAAACTCCAGAAAATCTAGCATCAGTTAATAAAGCTATATGTTTTCCGTAAGATAAATGTTTTAGTGCAGCTGTTATTTGGTAAGTTTCTTCCATTCCTGTTCCCATAGGGCCTCCACAAATAATTACTAAAATTTCTCCCTTTTTAAGTTTATCTGGACCTGTTGATTTAATAGATCTCATTGCATCATTTTCTGAATTGAAAACTCTTGCTTGTCCTGTATTTCTGTAAACACCGTCATCATCAATTACTTCAGGGTCTATTGCGGTAGACTTAATTACTGAACCTTCAGGTGCTATATTACCCAATGGGAAAGTTACTGTTGATGTCAATCCTCGTAATGTTGCATTAGACTTACTCATAATCACATTTTCTGGATCAACTTTATCTGTTTCTGAAAGAAAGTTTCTAACATATTTTCTACGTTCTGACTCTTCCCACCATTCAAGATTTTCCCTTAAAGTTTTTCCCGTAACTGTAAGTACATCAAGATTTAATAGTCCAAGTTTTTTTAGATTAAGCATTACCTCAGGGACTCCTCCTGCAGCATAAAATTGAGCAGTCGGATGGCCAACTGGGCCATTTGGAAGTACGTCTACTAATCTTGGCACATAACTATTAACTCTTGACCAATCTTCAACATCCATTCTTTTTCTTCCAACTGCATGAGCTATAGCTGGTAGATGAAGTAATAGATTTGTTGATCCACCACAAGCTGCATGTAGTACCATAGCATTTTCAAAAGCTTTATCTGTCAAAATGTCTTGTATAGAAATTTTATTCTCTTCTAAATTCATCAATGCCATAGCAGATCTCTTTGCATTGTTTTTCCAAGCAGGGGTTCCACTTGGAGTACATGCTGAATGAGTTAGAGCTATTCCCAGTGATTCAGCAATTACTTGAGAGGTTCCAGCTGTTCCTAAAAATTGACATCCTCCTCCAGGAGAAGCACAAGCTTTACATCCCATATCTTGAGCATAATCTAGAGTAATTTCTCCTTGAGCAAATCTTGCTCCAATAGATTGAATTTTTCCCGCATCTTCACCATTTTTAGGCGCAAGAGTAGAGCCTCCTGGAACAATGATTGAAGGTTTATCTCTCATTCCAGCTAATGCCATCATCATTGCAGGTAATCCTTTGTCACAAGAAGCTATTCCCATAATTGCTCTTGCAGTAGGTAGAGATCTGGCTATCCTTCTAAAAACTTTGGCAGCATCATTCCGATAGGGGAGAGAATCAAACATACCTGTAGTTCCTTGAGTTCTACCGTCGCATGGATCAGAGCAATACGCAGAAAAGGGCAATCCTCCCATTTCATTTATAGATTTTGCAGCATTTTCTACTAAAGTTGATAATTCCCAGTGACCTGTATGAAATCCAAGAGCTATAGGATCTCCATCCTTGTCTTTTAGTCCACCACTTGTTGAAAGAATCAAAAATTGTTTTCTTAATAATTCATCAGGATTCCATCCCATACCTGCATTTTGAGTAAGCCCAAAGTGATTTCCACTTGGCTCATTAATTAATATTTCAGGTGTAAAGGGTATTTTTCCTGAAGGTCCATCTGCATGAGTTTGAATTGTATAATTAGTTTCTGCATTACCTTCGATAATGTCTAAAAATGAGACATCTAAATTTTTTTTTGAAACCACCTTCTCTCCGATCAATAACTTATCTCTTAATTAGAAATATTATTACATGACTATTTTTAAGTGCAATCCTATATTAAGACAAGGTTTAGATTCTTTAGTAAGTTATGAT
>JAZANE010000055.1:0-5034 GCA_036228785.1 Chloroflexota bacterium | reverse complement strand
ATAAGTATAATAGCTGTTAATGGAGCGTTTGGTTATCAGTATCCAAATAATAACAGATTTTCATGGAAAGACAGATGTAATAGTATTTTGTCTTATATGAATAAAAATCAACTAAATCCAAGTATTTTGAACACTCATAGGATGTCTTATGAAAAAATACCCGAAGCCTACGATATGATGACGAAAAGAGACAAAAGTATGCTAGGCGTGATTTTTGACTGGTAAATTATGAAAAATATATCAAAAAATTTAGACGAGATAGTAAAATTATGGATAAGAAATAATATACCTAATTATGAGCAGTATGAATCAAACATTTATGTTGGAGAATTGAATAAATATTCATCTGAATCCTCAACTGTTAGCATCCATGAACCATTAGCTGGACATGGCTTCAAAGACTCTATTTGGATTTTTGAATATGATCAAAATATTTATCTTGGAATTGATAATAATGCTAGGCAAGAAGTTCAAAACTTTTTGTCAGAAACACATAAGGATATGATTTTTTCCTCGTATGGAACTTATGAGCTATCTAGAATAACTCACAAATTTGGATACTATGTATGGGGTCCTTCATGGGTTTTATTTGCAGAAGAAAATGACTGGATTGATATAAATAAGCATGACGTAGAAGTTTTATCAAGAAATGAATTTAATAAAATTGTCGATAAAAAAGTTTTTTGGCATAATGATTTCAATTGTCTTAAAGCATTTTCTGTAATTGAAAATGAAAAAATTATAGCTTCAGCTACTCTTACTGAGATAGGAAATAATTTTGTAGAAATTGGAGTTGATACTCATCCAGATTCACAACTATCAGGTCTAGGAAGTACAGTTTACTCAGCTGCTGGTAGATGGGCTTTTGAAAATGGGATGATTCCTTTTAGTTCAGTAGGCCCTTTTAATATCCCATCTACAAGAACTCAGATAAATTCTGGTATGAAATATGTAGGAGTTGATATGACAGGTACAAAACAATTTGCAGTACCTCCTCAGCCTTTAGGTAAACCCGATAAAGGGATAAATGTTGTAAATTACTATCCTGAGTGGGCAAAAAATGGTGATATTTTACCTAAAAAATAGTACAAATAATCAGATTTTCCAAAAAAAAGACTAAAAAAATTTTATAAAAAGTTGCAAAATTGTGATTTTTTATTTAAAGTAGTTGAAATATAAAAATTTGAGTTCAAATTTTACAAATTAGTAGGAACATTAGTTTTGCTTTTTGTGATTTTTTTTTGAATCAAATTTTTTAAAACAAGTAATAGGGGGATATATGGTTAAATCCATGAAATTAATCATCTCGATGATGGTTATCTCTATGATGTTATTTGCTGTAGGTTGTGGTGGTGATGATGATTCAAGTAGTGATTCAGGTTCATCTTCAACTACATCTGCTGCAAGTTCATCTTCTTCTTCAGCATCAGCTGCTCCAAGTGGAGGTTCTGGTGGAGGAGAAGTTAAAATAGCAGTTTCAAGACTTCACCCTGGTATTGGTACTCCACAATTCTGTACAGCAGGTTGTGCCGAGAACTTATATCTTGCAAGTGTTCAAGAAACTCTATTCAGACCTGAATATGGGGATAATATGGGAATGAAACCTGAAGCAGGAGTACTGGCTACCGGCTGGACACTTGCAGATGATGTTTCATACCTAGAATTTACTCTAAAGAAAGGTGTACCATTCCACGGAGATTGGGGAGAAATGACAGCTGATGATGTTGTGTTCTCATTTAACAATGCTAACGCTGCTACAAACCCAGAATCTGTGCATGGTCAAGCTGGAGACTTTGCTCCACTTATAGCTAATTTAGAAAAGGTTGATGACTATACAGTAAGAATGAATTATGCAAACTATGATTCAAGAGGTATCAGACATCGATTTAGTACATTCTGGCAAACAGCTGGGATTGTTTCTAAAAAAGCATTTGATGAATTAGGTGCAGACGGTATGAGAGATGTTTTAGCTGGTACTGGTCCATATGAAGTTGAATCATGGGTGGACTCAGATAAGGCTGTAACTCATAAAGTTGAAGGTCACCATAGAGTCGATGCAAGCGTTGAAACTGTGACTTGGCAACAAGTTGCAGAGGCTTCAACAAGAAGAGCAATGTTAGAAACAGGAGAAGCTGTTATCGTTCTTCCTGCTTTGAAAGACTGGAAAGAATTAGAATCTAAAGGTTTTGTAAGAAGTACAGGAACTGGTAATGTTATTCAAAGAAACATTGGTCTTACAGGTAACTACTGGGAGTCAAATAGATACTATGATGATAAAGTTCTTGAAAGAGAATGTCATGATAAAGCTTGGGTAGGATGTCCAGGAGATGCAACAAGTATGGAAAATGCTAGATTAGTAAGACAAGCTCTTGCTCACTCTATTGATAGAGAAGGTCTAGTTGCATCTGTAATGGATGGATTTGGTGGACCAATTTATGATGCATATTCTCCAAGTACAGAAAATCCTAACTTTAAGCAAGGAAATTATACTGATTGTGACACTCCTGGTTGTGACATAGGCGGTTGGGTAGTTCCATATGATGTAGACTATGCGAAGTCTTTATTAGATCAAGCAGGCTATTCAGATGGATTTACTATGGAGAATGTTTGGACTGGACCTCCTGGTGCACCAACTGAGCTTATGACAGCTATTGCTGGTACATGGAAAGCAACACTTGGAGTAGATGTTACTCTAAATAACGCAGTTTATTCTACATACCGACCTGGTTTGGTAGCTAGATCTACATCAGAACCTTTTGTAGGTTGTGGTGATGACTCTAACTATGCATTCCCATGGGACTGGGCTAGAGGATTCGTAATGAGTTCATGGTCTGACGGTGGTTATGGTGTAGGAATGGAAGTACCTTTTGCAGCTGAAAACTATGCAAAAGTAGCTAAATCTACCGACAAGGATGAAAGAATTGCAATGAATAATGCTTTCGCAGATGAAGCTAGAAGGCAAGCTCTTTGTGTTGGTATAGTACTAGAACCAGTTACAGTAATGTACAACCCTGACGTTGTAGCCAGCTGGGAACCACTACCAAATGCTAATGGTAACCTAAACGGTATTAACAACGTTGAATCACTAGTTCTTAAGTAATACAAAAAATTGCTTACAATTATGGTCGCTCCTAATGGGGCGACCATAAATAAGGATAAAAATGGGAAAATATATATTAAGAAGATTTTTATTTAGCTTCTTTACACTAATAGGAGCTACTGCAATAGTTTTTGGCCTTTCAAGAGCTGTTGGAGATCCTAGAGACCTGTTCGCTCAAGAAGGTGGATATGGAGTAACTGAAGAAACTTATGAGCATCTTACGAAGATGCTAAATCTAGACAAACCTCTTTATATGCAATATTTTATTTGGTTAGGAAAAACAGTTCGAGGAGATTTAGGTAGATCCTTACTAGGACAAAAAGATGTAGCTGACCTAATAGGTGAAAAAGTACTGAATACTCTTGAACTAACTATTTTTTCTTGGATTTTGTCCACTCTTATTGGAATACCGTTAGGGGTAATATCCGCTATTAAGCGAGGTTCAATATGGGATTGGGCAGGTAGATTTTTGGCTCTTATAGGGCAAGCAGCTCCTCCATTTGTAATAGCTATAGTAGGAATTCTAATTTTTGCTGTAAAGTTAGGATGGTTGCCGGCTGGAAGCGGGGAGTCTTATTTAATAAAAGGAGTTTTCAGGGGTATTTCTTCAGGAGATTTCTCTCTAGTTCCTGCATTCTTTTCCGGAGGATGGAAGCATTATGTTTTGCCTGTTGGAACTTTAGGACTTGCAGCATCTGCAAGCTATTTGAGATTAACGAGATCTTCTATGTTAGAGATCTTAGACTCAGAGTATATAAAATTGGCTAGAGCAAAAGGTGTACCTGAGCGTATAGTAATATGGAAACATGCTTTAAAAAATGCTCTTATTCCACCTCTAACTCTAGCAGCTCTTATTTTTGTAGGATTTTTGACTGGAACTATTATAGTAGAAACAGTATTTGTTTGGCCTGGGTTAGGATTATTGGCTACAACAGCAGTTTCTGAAAATGATTTTCCTGTAATGACTGGTTCAGTATTATTATTTGCAGTTTTTTATGCAATAGTTATTTTTATTTCAGACTTAACATATGGATTAGTTGATCCTAGAATAAGATATTCATAGGGGATATATATGACTTTATCAACAAAAATAGGTTTAGATAAACCCTCTTACTTAGAAAGAAATCTTCCTCTCTATAAACAATTGATAGGTGTTGTTCGTTTTTTTCAAAGATGGCCTGTTATTCCAATAGTTATGTTATCTATTTTAGTTTTGTTAGCTGTTTTTGCTGATGTAACAGGATATGATCCTGAGCTTCCTGCTTTGAGAGATAGAACACTCCCTTTATTTTCTGAACCAGTTGATCCTTTAACTAAAGATTTAACTCGACATTGGTTAGGCGCGGACCAATTTGGTAGGGATACTCTAACAAGAATAATGCACGGAGCAAGAATAACTCTTTATGTTTTATTAATTTCTGCAGTTAGTGGAACTATAATTGGAACAACTTATGGACTTGTTGCTGGATTTTTTGGAGGAATTATTGATGATATCTTAATGAGAATTTTAGACTTAGTTTATTCTATTCCTTTCTTGTTATTAGCCTTAGTTGCAGCAGTTGTTTTTGATCCTTCGTTACTGGTAGTAATTGTACTTCTGGCATTTCTGGCATGGCCAGCTTTTGTAAGAAATGTTAGAGCAGAGGTTCTAACATTGAAAGAACGTGATTATATTATGTATGCTAGAGTAGCAGGAGCATCTAGAGTAAGATTATTACTTACCCATTTACTTCCAGGAGTAATAAATACAGTTATTGTAATTGCTACTTTGAGAATTGGTCAATTGATTCTTGCAGAGGCTTCATTAAGTTTCTTAGGAGCAGGGGTTCCGCCACCCACACCAGTTTGGGGAGCTTTAGTAGCTGAAGGAAGAGATTATCTAAATAGTGCTTGGTGGGTTTCGATGTTTCCAAGTTTAGGAATATTCTTAGTAG
>JAZANE010000054.1:0-3220 GCA_036228785.1 Chloroflexota bacterium | reverse complement strand
CCCACTGATAATGAAGTCTACTCAATTTCAGAAAATTGGAGGCCTTATAGATCTATCGCAGTAAGATATATATGGGAAATAGTTGACCAAGATATTAATTTCTAATAACTTTTCTATTACTCAAAATTATTGTAAAAATGATTAGTGCTAATCCAGAAAAAATAAAAGCTAAATTTACACCATATTTATCAGAAATTATTCCCATTGGGATAGCTCCTATAGGTATAAAGCCAAAACTCATTGCATAGAATCCCATTACTCTACCTCTAAATTCATTAGGAGTTTTTTCGATTATCATTGAAGGGTTCAATGACCTTCTTCCAGCATCTCCTAAACCTAAAAAGAAACATAGAAAAATAGAAAAAAAAGTAATAGATGAAAATCCTAAAACTAAGATAGATAATCCAGATAAAAATGAAGTAATTATAATATATTTACCTTTTTTAGTTTTCTGAGGGATAGAAGCAGCAATTAATGTTCCTACAAGAGCTCCTCCACCAATAGAAGCTAGCATTAGACCAACTTCTAAAGCTCCACCAGATAAAAGCTCAGAAGCATAGGGAGCAAAAAGAGTTCTGGTAGGTAATGATAAAAAAGTTGTTACCAATGCCAACATAATCAAGTAAAAAATCAAAGTGTTATCCTTTAGAATTACGAAAACTTCCTTTATTTCTCCGAAAACTTTAGATTTCTTCTGAGGTTTAGATTTAGATTGTGGAATCATACTTGTAGATATTACTGCAATAACACAAAAAAAAGTAATCAATACATAGGTCATACCAGCTCCAAAAAAATGATAAACAATACCACCGATTGCAGGAGATACCATAGTAGTCAGGGACATCCCTGCAGCATTTAATGACACTGCATTATTTAATTGGTTTTCATCAACTAATTCAGCTATAATTGATTGTCTGGCTGGCATCATAAATGCCCAAAAAGTTCCTTGGAAAAAAGATACTATTATTAAGTGATATATAGTTATAGTATTTGTAAAAATTGATATTGCAATAAAAGTAGTAATAATGATTACTCCAAGTTGCCCAATTTGAATAATATTCTTATTATCAAATCTGTCTGAAACAACTCCTCCAAACAGAGAAAATAACAACATTGGTGGAGCAAAACCTACTCCTACTATAGTTACAGCTAATGAAGATCCTGTAAGATCCCAGCCTAATTGAGATCTTGCAAGCATTTGAACATTCATACCTCCTATCATTGAGATCATTCCAAAAACAAGGAACCTAAAGTTTCTATTTTTCAATGAGTCAAAAGTATTAATCAATATGAAAGCCTATCTAACTATTTATAAGCTATAATTAAATCTTTCTAATAACTTATATTTACGGACAAATTTAAGACATTATGGACTCATTTTATCAATTCGCAGCACTTATAAGTGCTGCAACTTGGGCTACTTCAGGAGCATTTTTGAAAACAATGAATTTCAAGAAATATTTTACATTCCCATTTTATGAGGGATTAATTTCTTTATTAATTGTTGGTTTCATTATATTTATATACCAAGAATGGCAATCAATTATTAATGAGAATCTATCAAACATAATTTTCTTTTCTATTGCGTCTACAGTGAGTTGCATAGGAACGGTATTTTACGTGATTTCAATAAAACAAAATCCTATTGGAATAACTTTTACAATCTGTGCTGTTTCTACAATTCTTATGAGTCTTTTATTAGATTTATTACTGAATGGAATCAAATATAATTTATGGGTTTTATTTGGATCCTTAATTGTATTAATGAGTATTTTTATAATAAATTCTAAAAGTTTTAGGGATCAGAAAAACAAAAATCTATTTGGTATTATAGGCGGATTAGTCGCAGGAAGTATGTGGGGAATTGCAGTTTTTTTTAATGATAGAGCCCTTATAGAATCAGGAATACTAACAGGTGCTATTATTAGAGCTATTATCACAATTATTATTTTAGGAATATTTAGTCAAATTATTGACCAAAAAATAGAGGGTGTAAGAGATAAAAAAGAAATCATAAAAATAATAATTGCTGGATCATTAATAACCTTTTCAAGTCTTCTTTGGTTTCTTTCATTAAATACTATTTCGGGTTCATTAACATCCATTTTTGGAAATACAGCTCCTGTATTCGCAATCATAGTTGGATTCTTTTTTTTGAACGAAAAAATTGATAAATTTGAGATATTGGGAATAATTTTTGCATTTTTGGGAATAGCCACTATCGTAATTGGGAAAGGCTAATTACACCTGGTTAGACCTAACCAAACCAAGATAAATGGGGCTAAAAACATCATAATACTTATAAATCTTACTATCATTACTTAAACGCCTTATTAGAGATAAATTCTAGCATCGAAAAAAAAACTTAGCATTCATAAATTTAATCGAATCTACCTCACTTCATATAGAAACAAACTCAGAATGTTCTATCTATAAAAATTGAAATAATCAAAAATATTAATATTAAGGAAAATATAATTTTTGCTCTAATTAATCTTATAAACATAATTTATTAATTAATACCAAACCTTTTTTTTATTTCCCTTTCTTTCATCATATTTGTTTCTTTTTTTCTGACAGCTGCACATTTTTCTAGTGTTTCTTCAGCAATATCAATTGGAATTCTAGTAATACCATCTTCATCCGCAATTAATATATCACCTGGATGAATTATTAGGTTTGCAACCTCAACATCTATCTGAGTGTCAATTAAATTGAAAGGACCATGCCCTGGAACTCTTCCTGTACCCCAAACTGGCATATTAGCTTTCTTTATTCCAGGAATATCTCTTACTGATCCATCTGCAACCATACCCACTGCTCCTAAAGTCTTAGCCATATGAGCCATAACATCACCTATACATGCCGCCCTTCCATTATCTTTTTCTATATCCTGGAGAACAATTATTGAAGGAAATTCTGAATTAATTACATTTTTATAAAGGTCGTCAAAATCAATTTTATTTGGGGGTTCATTCAAAGGTGTTACTTTACCAGTTACAGCCACACCAACAATAGTCTCATAAAAATTATATGACTTAAGATCTGGTGAAGTATAGTCTTCCTTTGCATCAACGTATCCTCTAACTAGAATCATTGCATTTTGAACTGTTGCAGAATCATATTTCTTAAAATCATTAATTAATTTGTTTATATCCATTTTTTTTGCTTTTCTGATTATTTATTTATTATATTTATCTTCTAAATCCAGCTTCTCGTT
>JAZANE010000053.1:0-2748 GCA_036228785.1 Chloroflexota bacterium | reverse complement strand
ATGAAGAGATTGATAATAATTTTCTTTTGGAGATGCTATGTAATCATCAAATGAACCAGGAATAGGTCTCCATAGTTCATGAATCATACCTAACACGGAGTAACACTCTTGCTTTGATTTTACACCTTTTCGTATGGCTATTAGATCTTCTATATCTGAAAAATTTCTTCCCATTTGTTTATATCTTTGAAGTTTGTTATATACAGAAAATAGATTTTTGGGTCTTCCTGTTACTTCAGCTTTAATGTTACTTTTTTCTAGATATTCGTTTATCTCAGAAATCATATTTTTAGTAGCCGCTTCTCTTTCACTTCTTTTTTGGCTTATAAGTCTTTTTGTCATCTTGAATTTGTCAGGCATTAAGTGCTTGAAACTTTCATCTTCAAGTCTCCATTTAAGGTCATTCATACCTATTTTTTGTGCAAGAGGTGCATGTATAGAAAGTGTTTCCTTAGCTATTTTTTTTCTCTTTTCAGGATCTAAGTATTTTAGAGTTTCAACATTATGCAACCTATCTGCAAGCTTTATTATCATAACTCTTACATCTTTTGCAACTGACACCAAAAATCTACGCATATTTTTTTGATCTAAATTTTTTATTAGAGTGTCTTCATCAACAGCAAGTTTTGTTAGAGATATTACAATTTCAGATACTTCTCTTCCAAACTTTTCTTCTATTTCAAATGATCCAAAATCCGTATCTTCAATGACATCATGAAGAAGTCCAGCAATTATAACTTTAGGGTCTAGTTCAAGTCTAGCCAGATGAGTTGCTACCTCTACAGGATGAATTATAAAATCATGACCTGATTTTCTTTTTTGCCCCTTATGAGCAATTTCAGCAAAGTCATATGCATCAATAATTTTATTAACTTCCTCTTTAGGAAGATATGATTCAAGTTTATTGATTAAGTTATCTGTAATCATTGATTATTTAAATATTTTTATGATTTCATCTTGATCAAATCTCTTTAGGTTTGATTTTTCTCCGTCTTTTTTAATAATATTACCTTTTTCTTTATTTGTCGTTTTTCCAATTATTGATGAAGGAATTAAGTTTTTTTTGAACTCATTCAGTATTAGGTTTGAATTTTGTTTTTCAGTTATGATTATTAGACATCCGGAGCTTATTACTCCTAATGGATTAAGATTAAGTTTTTTACATGTTTCTTCAAAATAATTAACAAAATTTATATTTTCATATATTATCTCGCATCCTACATTTCCAAATTCTGTGATCTCATGAATTGCAGTCGCAATACCTCCTTCAGTAGGATCATGCATTTTTATTACTTTTTTTGTATTTGCAGCTGTTATTGAAATATCTTTCACAGATAAACTAAGGTCTTTTGAAAAATTAGAGAGGTTCTCTAACTCCATAAACCTATCATTGATTGTGGATGAAATGATTTTACTTCCTTCTACTCCTACTAAACCCCCTAAAATAATATCTTGATTTGAAGCCATTTTAAGATTGGAATTATAGTTTTTATTATACGTTCCTATTACTGTTCCGCTAAGAATAATTTTATTTACAGAAGATGTGATTTCTGTATGACCTCCAACAATATCAATATTATGTTTTTCTGCTCTGCTAAAGACGTTTAAGAGAGATTCTTTTACTTCCTTAAACGAAGTATTTATTGGTATTAAGCAAGTCAGAAGTAGCCATTTTGGGATACCTCCTGAAGCATATATATCATTTGAACAAATATCTATAAGATATGTTCCTATTTCTTCTGTGTCGAAAGTGATTGGGTCCGAAGATACTAAAATTTCACTTTTACCTTCAATAGAAATTTTTGCTGCATCCTCACCAATCTTGGGATTTGATGTACTATCGTTCTTAATTTCATCAATAATATTTTTAAGTAATGAATTATTAATTTTCCCCTCGGGTAAAAAATCCTTCATTGCGGCATTCCTGGGAATTCCATATTTGTTAGTATTTTTTCGACTACACTAAGAATAGACTCACCAGCATTTAAGCTTTGTTCAACTTCCACATAATAAGGATTATTTTGGCAATATACTAACATTTCAATACCGGAAGATATTTTTTCAAAGACAAGTTTGTAATTTGCTTCACATTTATCAGATGTTTTTACTTCTATTTCTTTATTAAGGCTGTCAATAATACTTATTAATTCTTCCTTATTTTCAATTGAGGATACTAATTTATTATTTTTATTAGTAAAAAGTGTTATTTTTTCGGTTTCTTCAAGATTATATCTTTTTACAAAATTAAAATCTGAATTTAAGTTAGATTGATTTATTTCGGAGCAATTGATGTAATTACCATTACTATCAGTATTATATTGTTCGGTTTCCCCATAATTTGTAACGTTCAAAATATATCCTTCTGTTATTACTTGAGCATACATCATTCCATTTTTAGGACAACCAAGTGCAGTTGACCCCCAAGTTTTTTCTTCATAAGACTCTAGAGAAAAATTTTGATTGTCTAATTTATAATCTGAAATAATTTTGGCAAGAACTAGTGAAACTATTTCAGGGATCTCTTCAGATACATTTTCCTCTATGGATTTTGAATTATTTTTTACTTGTTCTGTTCTTTCATTGATTATTTTTATTAATTCTTTTTCACTTATTTGGCTAGATTTTTTTTCTAATTCATCATTAGTTGTAGAAATTTTTTCAATATCAGGGGATTTGTTTTCTGATTCTACTTTTTCTAGAGATTCTATTTTTTCTTTATTTTTTTCTGGATTAGAAATTTCTACAATC
>JAZANE010000052.1:0-15642 GCA_036228785.1 Chloroflexota bacterium | reverse complement strand
TTCCAGAAGATCAATTATGGAGAATTTGGTCAATTTTTTATGTATCGTCAGTTTTATTGACTTCCACTATAAGTTTAGTTTACGGCTTTCAAATTAAAGTATCAGCTTTTTACATAATAATGTTATTCATTCCCCTCTTAATTTTTACAACCGTTAATATGATTTTTCATGTTGCTATTCTTCTTTTGCTTTCACTCTTATCCTACATCGCTATTTACTACATAAAGAAAACTTCTTACAAATCTATTCTTTCTAAAGTGATTATTGTTTTTTGGATAATTTTTATACCATTTATGTTCTTGATATTAGTACTGGGAGGTGGGCCTAAAGTTACTTTATGGGGTGGATTTTTTGTAAATCTTATATTAGCAATTATTGCTATATTGGCTGGATTTCCATTAGGAGTAATTTTTGCTCTCGGTCGTGCAAGTTCATACAAAACAATAAAGTTAGTATCAGTAATTTTTATTGAAACTTTTAGAGGAGCACCACTGATAGCATGGTTGTTTTTTGCTTGGTTTGTTTTACCCAACTTCTTACCAGATTTGTTTTCATTGAGTGATATAAACCTAATAATTAGAGCTATGATTGTTCTTTCACTTTTTTCAAGTGCCTATGTTGCTGAAGTAGTAAGAGGAGGATTACAATCAATACCTAAGGGTCAAAAAGAGGCAGCTACAGCTCTTGGATTAAATACATTTATGGAATTATTTTTTATTACATTGCCTCAGGCTATAAGAATAGTTATACCTGCTATAGTAAGTACATTTATAGCAATATTTAAGGATACATCCTTAGTTTTTATACTTGGAATTACTGATTTATTAAGAATAGGAAGATTGATTCCTGAACAACAACAAGAATTTTATGGGAAATCTATAGAAGTTTTATTGATTGTAGCCCTTTTATTTTGGGTAGTTTCAATAATTCTTTCACAAATAAGCAGATCAATTGAAAATAGGCTAAATGTTAGTCAATAAGGAGAATATTTATGGAAAAGAAGATATCTGTAGAAACAAAAGATGTGACAAAATTTTTTGGTTCTTTTCAAGCCTTAAAAGGTATTACTGCTGATATATATGAGGGAGAAGTAGTTGTTGTACTTGGACCGTCAGGCTCAGGTAAATCTACTTATATTAGAACTATAAATGGTCTTGAAGAACATGATTCAGGGCTAATAAAAGTTAATGGAACAGAACTCAATAATAACATCAAGAATATTGAAACTATAAGATCTCAAGTTGGAATGGTTTTTCAACAGTTCAATCTATTTCCTCATTTATCTGTTCTTAGAAATATAACCTTAGCTCCCCAGAAAGTTAAGAAACTTCCTAAATCTGAAGCAGAAGACTTAGGCATGAGTCTGTTAGAAAGAGTCGGAATCCCAGAGCAAGCAATGAAGTATCCTTCACAGCTATCTGGAGGTCAACAACAAAGAGTTGCAATTGCTAGAGCTTTAGCAATGCAACCAAAAATCATGTTATTTGATGAACCAACATCAGCACTTGATCCTGAAATGATTAAAGAAGTCTTAGATGTTATGACCGAACTTGCTCAAAGCGGAATGACAATGATTTGTGTTACACACGAAATGGGATTTGCAAAAGAAGTTGCAGATAGATTTTTATTTTTTGATGAAGGACTTATTGTTGAATCAGGAACGCCTCAACATTTCTTTGAAAATCCTCAAGAAGATAGAACGAAATTATTCTTAAGTCAAATTTTATAATTTTTCTGTTTTCATTTCTTAGATAGTTATATTATTATCAAATAAATTTTATTAATTTAACTAAGGATTTAGAAATGCATGACAAGAAAAGAATAGCAGTATTTGGAGCTGGAGGTATTGGTGGAGTTGTTGGAGGTATGCTTTCAAAAGCAGGACACGATCTAACTCTAATTGATACTTGGCATGAACATATATCTGAAATTCAAAAGAATGGATTAGAAGTAACTAATCAAGATGAAGTACATTTGTGTAAACCTAACGCTATACATCTAAATCATCTTCAACAAATCAAAGAAAAATTTGATATCGGTATAATAGCAGTAAAATCTTACGATACAGAATGGGTTACTCATGCTTTAAAAGATTATGTTAAAGATGATGGTTATTTTGTAGACTTTCAAAATGGAATAAATGACTTAAAAGTAGCTGAAATTGTAGGCAAAGAAAAAACTTTAGGATGCGTAATACTAATTAGTGCAATGGCAACAGAACCAGGAAAAGCTTGGAGAACAGATAGTAGACCCGATGTTGCTTATAAAATAGGAGAATTGACTGGAGGTATAACAGATAGACTAAAAGAGTTTGTAAACATTATGCAATCAGTTGGTGTTTCGGAATATACAGACGAATTAATTTCCGAGAGATGGTCAAAACTAATGATAAATTGTATGGTAAATCCACTTGCAGGATTAACAGGATGGGGAACTGCTGAAGTAAGATCTAAGCCTCTCACACAAGATATTGCTATACAAGTAGCCGCTGAGGTTGTGAAAGTTGCTAAATCAGAGGGTTATTCAATGGGTAAAATAGTAGGATTAGATCCAGATGATTTTATAGATGCTGCAGATGGGAAAAAAAATGTAGAAGAAATAAAAAGTCAAATGTTAGAACAAGCAAGACAAGCAGGTTCTGCAAGTCGACCATCTTTTGGACAAGATGTTTTGAAAAAAAGGAGAACCGAAATTGATTATCTTACAGGTTTTGTAAGTCAAGTAGGTAAGAAAAATAATATTTCTACTCCATTTTGTGATAAGGTGACTGAGGTAGTAAATTCTCTTGGAGTAGGGTTTGAACCGTCTGATGAAAATCTTGCGGAGATAGAAAAATTATTAGACTAAAATAATGAAATTTTCAGACAGAGAATCCAAAGTACCAAAACATAATTATCCTGATTCCTTTTCTGAACAAATTAAGTCTCTTGAAAAAGATTCAATATTAGAAAGATTAAATCAAAGCAGATTAACTTATAAAGATGATCGTTATAGACCTATTTATCATTATGTAAATCCTGAAAATACACTGAATGATCCAAACGGTCTGTGCTACTGGAAAGGGAATTGGCATCTTTTTTATCAAGCTTATCCACCTGAAGATCTTAGGCAACACTGGGGTCATGCATATAGTAAAGATTTAATTCATTGGAACGATTTGCCATATGCAATTTATCCTAATCCTGAAGAAGCTTGTTTTTCTGGAGCTACTTTTGTTGAAGAAAATAGAGTAATTGCTATGTATCACGGCACTAAGGCAGGTAACATGATTGCTGTTTCTGAAGATGATCTTTTATTAAATTGGAAAAAAATAAACAATAATAATCCGGTAATTAAAATAGAAAATGATGATGGGTCCCCTTTGCCATACAGAGTTTTTGATCCATGTATTTGGAGAAAAGGGGAATATTATTACTCATTGTCCGGAGGCACTCTACCTCATAATCCTTCAGGACGAAGGACAAGAGCTAATTTTTTATTCAAATCTAAAGATCTGATTAGTTGGGATTATTTACATCCATTTATTGAAGGAGATTCTTTTACTCGAATAGGAGATGATGGAGCATGTCCTTATTTTTGGCCAATAGGTGAGGATAGATATATACTTTATTTTTTTAGTCATATGAGTGGAGGTCAAGCTTTACTAGGAGATTATGATAAAAAAAGAGATAAGTTTTTAGTCACTTCTCATCATGAATTCAACTTTGGAGCAGCACATCCTGGAGGAGTTCATGCTCCATCAGCTACAACTTACTTGAATGGTAAAAATATACTTATATTTAATATGAATAATTCTAAGGATACTCATAGATGGAATCAACTAATGACATTGCCAAGAGAGATTGGAATAGCTGGAGAAGATAGAATAAATAAAGATGTTTTATCGATTAAACCTGCAGGAGATATTGAGTCCTTAAGATCAAATCACAAGTCTATAAAGAATCTTGAAATCGTTCCAAATAAAGAAACTCTCTTAGATAGCATTATAGGGAATTCTATAGAGATAGATTTAGAGATAGATGTAAAAAAATCAAATATGTTTGAACTGCGAGTCTTAAGATCAAAAGATTGTGATGAATATACTAAAATATCTTTTTATAAAAATAGAGGGTTTAGAGATTGGGAAAAATATCAAGGATGGGATGTGAGCAAAAGATTAAGTGCTTCTGACAGTATAATTTCTATAGATACTTCATATTCAAGTGTTGATTCTAATGTACTATCTAGGCCTCCAGAGACTGCTCCATTTTATTTGAGTGAAAATGAAAACTTAAAATTAAGAATTTTTATAGATAGAAGTGTCTTAGAAGTTTTTGCTAATGATAGGCAATGCTTAGCAACTAGATTATATCCATCAAAAAAAGATAGTTTAGGAGTTTCAGTTATTTCTAGAGGATCAGAGTCTGAAATCATTTCCTTAGATGCATATGATATGGATAATATTTATGAAAAATAATCATGTTTTATACTTTATACCATCAAGATTTCCTGAATCATAAATATCGTTCCAATTATCTAAAAATATTTTATTCCATTCGTCAGTCATTTCTTTTAGTACAACTGTATTTATTACTATTCCTATGACGCCTTTATCCATCCATTTTGTTAGACCTCTAGAATCTCAAGCTAGCCAATATCTGGTCCCTAAGAATCCTTTTTATTTTCGCTTGCATTTTTGATTTTCATTAATTATCCTATTTTAGTTCTATTGTTGTTTCTTTTTCAATTTTTTGATTATCTAATTCCATACCAAGTCCAACTAAATTAGTTTCTTCGAAATATCCATTTTTTGGTTTCTCAGGTGTTTTAAGGAAATGTTGATGTACTTTATTCCACTTAATTAGATACTCTTGAAAAGGAGTGTGTATTGGAACTTGAGATAAAGAAAAGTGAAGAGTAGCGTTTGATGAATGTCCATGGGGTATAGTGATAAGGTCATGAGTAGTTGCTAAATTTGCAATTTTTATCACCTCAGATAATCCTCCTGCCCAATATATGTCAGGTTGATAAATATCCAAAGCATCTTTTTCAATAAATCGAAGCATTCCCCATCTAGTATAGTCATGTTCAGCACCTGATAGAGGGATGTTTATTCTATCCTTTATTTTTTTGTAGATTTCAATCCTGTCTGGCATTACAGTTTCTTCTAGCCAATAGGGTCTATACTCTTCTATTCTTTTTGCTAATTCAACAACGTATTTATAATCCATTGATTGCCAGCAATCAAGCATTATTTCGTAGTCTTCTCCAACTGATTCTCTAATAGTTTTTACCATTTCTACATTTTTTGTTAATCCTTCTCTACCTGACATAGGACCGTATCTAAAAAACCATTTTTGCGCTGTAAATCCTTTATTTTTATATAATTTTGCTCTCTCTTCAACTAGTTTCATATCAGTTACATTAAATCCAAGCATAGAAGCATAGGCAGGTATTCTCTTTCTAGTAGGACCTCCTAAAATTTTGTATACAGGGCAATTAAAATACTTCCCCTTTAAGTCCCATAAAGCACAATCTACAGCACTAATAGCCATCATTGTTATTCCTTGTCTACCATGAACGCTAAGTCTATGCATTTGATCCCAAAGAAGTTCTATAGCCAATGGATCTTTTCCAATTAATATACTAGATAATGACTTTTCAATAATATCTGAATGAGCAATATCAATAGGTCCAGCTGTTCCATATATACCTTCATCAGTGTGAATTTCAACAAATATCGAACTAGTATTTACTATTTCTCCAGATTGAAGATTGGAATTTTCATGGCTTTCTTCAGAATATTCTGGATATATATCTATGGGTCTAACAAGTCTTTCTTCCCAAAAAACTCCATTAGACTTAAATGTTCCTTCTAATTTTCTAAGTTTTAATTTAGTTATTTTCATAGTTTTTTATAATTTCCTTTCCTTTTAGTGGCCAATCACAAGTTGTTCCTGTGCTGTTTGAGTTATAAGACATAATTAAGTCCTCACTATTAGAAACTCCCCAATTTCTTACCAAAATACCTTTATTTTGTGCTTTCTCTACGGACAATTTGTCAGAGAATTTAGCCCTTGGACATATAAGGTCTATTTTTTGTTCTAAGCAAATTTCTAGATCAATATCTGATATTTTTTCTAGAAGCCAAGCAGTTCTCTCTTCTTTATTAAATTTTCTGAATCTTATTAATTGTTCAATAAAAAAACTGCTAATTGTTATTCCGCCAATATCATAAATTCCTTTTTTTGATCCTAGCCAGCCATTACTTTCTAGAGATTCTAAAACAATTTTTGAAAGATCTTGATCTCTAGACTTTAGTTCTAGGTGCAAGTTAGAAATTTTCTTATATCTTTTTAGTAAATCGTCCAAAGTTGGAATTGAATAATCACCTTGATCAACCTCAAAATTATTTTTGGCATCAATTTTGTATAGGTCTGAAAAATTCATTTCAGATATAAGCCCTTCTATTCCAGTAGTTCTTATAAGATTATAATCATGTATTACTACGGGAACTTTATCTTTAGTTAGTTGAACATCAAATTCAAAGTTATGAAAACCATGCTTTATAGCAAGGTCAAATGCAGGAAATGTATTTTCTGGTGATTTCTCAGAAAATCCTCTGTGAGCAATGATTGTAAATTTTTTTTTCATATCAAAGTTTAGGTGAAATCATATATTTCATACCTTCTCCATTAGCTGTAGACCTAATAGCATCGTTTATTTCATCTAATTTATACGTCTTTGAAACTAACTTTTCAAGAGAAAATTCATTTATTTTTTTGGGAGTGTCATTAAAATAATTACCTCTACCAAATGCTCCAAATAGTTTTATTTCTCTGTAATGAAAATCATATAAGTCACTCATCAGATTTGACTGCTCAGGATGTACTCCTATCATTAATGCTTGTCCTCTCGGACTAAGATATGATATCCCAGATGAAAGCAAATCTGGTTTTCCCACTGCTTCAATGAATACATCAAAACCTTCTCCGTTTGTTACTTCTAATAATTTTTCTTCATAATTTTTTTCACTTGGATTGATTATATGATCAGCTCCAAAATCTTTTGCAATATTTCTTCTTAAGTTATTGGGCTCAGATATTGATATTGAATGAATATTTTTTTTCATTAAGAATAATTGACAAAAAATACCCATTATTCCAGCTCCAAAAATTAGAATCTTTGGTTTTTTTTTATAATCTATCATTTCAGTTCCTGAAAAGCAGCATGATGCTGGCTCAGTCATTGCTGCTACTTCAAAGGACATATTATCAGGGATTTCTACAGCGGATGAATAATGCATTATAGAATACTCAGCAAAGGCTCCTGTAGTTTTTTCAGCGTTTATACATCTTGATATTTGCCAATTTTCACAATTCTTGCATTTACCACAACTAGAAGTAGTATTGCATGCAACTCTTTTACCTATCATATCTCTTGAGACCTTTGACCCTACATCTACAATTGTTCCACTAAATTCATGACCTAAAATTTTAGGAGGTTTAGATGGAAATAGTCCTTGTGTGATATGAACATCTGTTCCGCATAAACCGACTTTTTCAACGGATACTAGTACTTGTTCATCTTTTAGTTTTGGCAAGTCAATATTTTGAATTTCAAAATTATCTTCACCTAGCCAAACTAATGCTCTCATAAAAAATACAATTATTATTAAATCAACTATATATTAAAAAACTAAAATAACTATAAATTATTCAGTATGAATTCTAAAATGAGAGATTAAATTGATAAGATAAGTATAAAAACTAATATATACATGTTTACGAATTACAAAATAAATAATCCTGAATTAATAGAAACTCCTGAACATCTAATTTTTGAAGAAAAAGTAGATCATAATATTAAATCAATTATTTCACTTGTAGGAAATACTGATAGATTAATTCCTCACGCTAAAACTCATAAATCAAAAGATACCTTGAAAAAGTTGATAAACCATGGAATCACCAGGCATAAAACCTCTACTCTAAATGAGTTAGAAATTTTAGCCGAATGTGAGCCAGATTCACTGATCTTAGCATATCCTATTACGTCAAAAATCAAATCAGAAAGATTATCAAAAATTGTAAAGAAATTTCCCAAAACAAAATTTTCTACCATTATTTCAACTAAATATCACTATGACTTAGTAAAAGATATAAATAATCTTGATGGCTTCTACATAGACTTAGACACTGGTATGAACAGAACAGGAATACTTAGAGAAAATGTAGATGAATTACTCGATTATATTAGAATGAGTAAGAATAAAAATTTGAAGGGTATTCACGCTTATGATGGCCAAACTTATGGAATTGTTAGTGTCGAAGAAAGAACGTTAGATACAAAAAAAACTTTGTCTGATATCAGAGATGTAGAAAGTCAAATTAAGGAAAAATTTTCTTATAATGAATGTGAAATTATAGTCGGAGGATCTTGGTCTTTTCATTTTTATATTGATCAAAAAGATATAAAGTTATCACCTGGGACTTGGATATATTGGGATGCGAGTAATTCAAAGCAAAAAGAGCTAGATTTTGAAATTGCTGGTTTAGTTTTAGGGCAGGTGATTGATGAAAATATTGATAATGGGACAGTGACAATCGATCTAGGTGCAAAAGCAATTTCAAGTGATCCATTGACAGAAAATAGGTTACATCTAATAGATAAACCAAATTCAAAACTTATTTTTCAAAATGAAGAGCATGGAATTATTCAATTAAATGGAGACTCTCTTAATATAGGAGATTATGTATTAGCAAAACCTGGTCATGCTTGTACAGTAACACCAAAATATAATAGAGCTCTAAGTATTGATAAGAGTGGAAATATAAATGGTGTAATAACTCCTCATGCAAGAGATAGAGTGTCGAATGAATCAGCATAATGAAGAACTAGATGTAATAATAGTAGGAGCAGGTTTTTCAGGCTTATACATGCTTTATAAAATGAGAAAAATGAATCTCAAAGCATTAATTATAGAAAGAGCTTCAGACGCTGGAGGAACTTGGTTTTGGAATAGATATCCGGGAGCTCGGTGTGATATTGAAAGTATTGAATATAGTTATTCTTTCTCAGATGAATTGCAGCAAGAATGGAATTGGTCAAATAGATATTCAGATCAATCTGAAATCCTAGAATACATAAACTATGTAGTAAAAAAATTCAATTTAAAAGAAAATATAGTATTCAACACTTCTGTAAAGTCAGCTAGATTTGATGAAAACTTAAAAAATTGGATATTAGAGACAGATTCCAAATCATATTCTTCAAAATTTTGTGTTATGGCTACAGGAACCCTTTCATCCATAAAACAACCAAATTTTGATGGATTGGAAAATTTCAAAGGTGATTGGTATGTTACTGGAGAGTGGCCTCATGAAAAGATAGATTTTACGAGTAAAAAAGTAGCTATTATAGGAACAGGCTCATCAGCAGTTCAATCAATTCCAGTTATTGCAGAAGAAGCAAAGAATTTGACTGTTTTCCAAAGATCTCCAAACTACACAATACCTGCAAATAATAGACCCCTTACAGAAAAAGAATTAAGCAATGCAAAATCAAACTACGATCAAATTAGGGAAAAAGCAAAATATACTAGAGCAGGTATAGGTTATAACCAATTTGAAGAAAGAAAACTTTTAGATTTATCCTCAGAAGAAATAAAGAAAGAACTCAGTAATCGTTGGAAAATAGGTGGTCAAGAAATTTTTACGGCCGGCTTCACAGATGTTGGAGTAAACGTAGAAGCTAATAAAATTGTAGCTGATTTCGTAAAGTCAAAAATCAAAGAAATAGTGAAAGATCCAAATGTAGCAGAACTTTTATCACCAGAAGATGCAATTGGATGTAAAAGATTATGCGCAGATACTAATTATTTTGAGACTTACAATAGAGAAAATGTAAAACTTATTGATCTAAATTCCAATCCTATAAATTCAATAACTGAAAATGGAATATTAACAAATGATAAAGAATTTAAGTTTGATAGTATAATTTTTGCAACAGGTTTTGATGCAATGACAGGAGCTTTGCAAGCAATAGATATTACTGGTAAAAATGGAAAAAAGCTAAAACAAGTATGGAAAGATGGACCTAAATCCTTTCTTGGACTTTTGATAAATGGATTTCCTAATTTATTTACAATAACTGGACCTGGTAGCCCATCTGTTTTGACAAATATGATGGTTGCAATAGAACAACATGTAGAGTGGATTTCAGATTGTATAAACTTTTTATCAAAATCTAATTTGAACGAAGTAGAGGCAGATGAGCTTTTTCAAATTGAATGGATGGATCACATAGAAGAGGTTGCTAAGAATACATTAAGGTATACTTGTAATTCATGGTATGTAGGAGCTAATGTCCCTGGAAAAAAAAGAGTTTTTATGCCTTATGCTGGTGGATTTGGAAAGTACCGAGAAAAATGTGATGAAATAGCTGAAAATAATTATTCTATCTTAAATATAAGCTAACTTTGGAGGAATTTAGATACTTCATCAAGACAAGATTTAGCATGTGAAATTTTGCCTATGCTTACATTAAACCCATGTAAAGCTCCTTCATACATTAATATTTTACTTTCAACATTATTTTTTATATTTTCAAAGTAAATTTCTGCTTCTGTTCTAAGTACATCGCATTCTGCTGTAATTATAAAAGTTCTTGGAAGTTTATTATTTTGATCATCTTTATTTATTGCACTAAATTTATTTGCTTTGCTTACATCACCATCTATGTAATGATTCCAGAACCAAATCATAGATTCTTTTTCTAATCCAAACTCTCCAGAAGAAAATTTATTATAAGAATCTGTTTCAAAATCATTGTCCATCACCGGAGTAAAAAGTATTTGATTTTTTATGTGATCTTTGTTTAAGTCTCTAAATAAAAAAGAACCGGCTGCAGCTAAGTTTCCTCCTGCTGATGTTCCACATAAAGAGATTTTGTTGGGGTTTATGTTAAAGTCTTTATAATTATCAATAATGTATCTTACAGACTTATAGCAGTCTTGAAGAGGGATGGGGAATTTATTTTCAGGGGCTAATCTATAATTAACTGAAATCACTTTATGCCCTGAGTTTTTTGCTAGATATCTACACATTTCATCATCTGCATCTAAATCTCCTAATACCCAACCACCACCATGAAAATTTATAAGCAAAGGAAGATTTTTTTCTTTGGAATCACAAAATATCCTAAATTTTATTTTTGCGTCATTGATTTGAAATTCTTTATTTTCAACAGAAAGTATTTCAATTTCAGGTAATGGAAAAACCTCTTTAGCTTTATTAAATTGTATACGTGCTTCATTAGGGTTCAGATCTTGTAATGGTTTACCACCCAGAACTTTTCTTTCCTCTAAAAAGTCTTTTGATTCTTGATTTAACATCACTTCACCTTATTAAGATTTATTAAAGTAATTAATATCACTTTTATCTTTAAATATATCTTTTCTTTGACTCATTTTTAGGGAAATATTAATATTTAATTAATCCTCAAGATTTGCCCCTCAGTTTCGATTCTTGAGGATTTTCTTCTTATGAATTCTTTATTTAGAAATAAAAATTTAAATGCTCTAGTTTTATCTAAAAACTTAGTTCAATATGCCCTTCAAATGAGAGTTTTGTTTTTTAGCTGGTTAGCCTATGAAATTACTCAAAAAGATTTATGGGTAGGAATAGTGCTTGGAGTAGGATCAACTCCAATACTATTATCATCTTTTTTAGGCTCTTATTTATCTGAGAAATTTAACATAAAAAAAATAATGATTTATTCAAATTTATTGATTTTTTTATTATTTAGTTTGTTTTTTTTCATTGATTATGAAAATATCTATAATTTGCTAATTCTTAGTCTGTTATTTGGAATTATTATGGGTGTTCCTTCTCCTCCTTTTTGGACAATTGTTATAAATACTTTTGGTAAAAATAACCTAAGTAAAATAAATTCTTATTTCTATTCATTTCAATTTTTTGGTGAGATGATAATTCCTCTTATTTTTGCATTCATGGTTTCAAATTTCAGCTCAAATTACTTTATTTCGTTTGCATGTTTTATAATCTTGATAGCAACTTTTCTAATCTATTATTTCCCTGAAGATAAACAATTAAAAAATCAAAAAGATAAAAATATTTATGATTCATTTTCAAAAATATTAAGAGAAAATTCAGTTATATTTTGGATGAGTATTATAGTTTCAATTCAGTCTGTTTTTGGTGTTACCATTTTTATAGTTTTACCTCAATATGCCAATAACTTTGGAGTTGGTGCTACTGGTTTTGGGATTTTTTTTGCAGCTAATGGTGCAGGTATATTTTTAGGTACAATTTTTACTTTTTATACGGGTATTTTAAAAAGTAAAATATTAGTTCTAATACTTTCAACAATGTTATGGGATATCGGGCAAATTATTTTTGCATTTTCAACTAATTATTATTTATCAATAGTTGTTTTATTCTCAATAGGTTTCAGTGCAGCATACTGGGTAGTAGCTGCCAACCTTATTTTTCAAAATGAGACATCAGAAAAAAATAGGAATAAAATAATGGCAATATATCAGTTTGTAACTCAGATATTTTTTATAGGCTGGTTAGTTGGAGGATTGATTTCAGATCTTACAAGTGCACAAATAGCTCTAGTGATAAGTGGTTTATCTAGTTATCCGATCTTTATTATCGCTTTAATTTTTTCTAAAAGGTTGCGTATTGTATAAATGTAAAAGTTTAGTAAACTCATAATACATAAGGATAAATTATGATATCAATAGAAGAACTTAAAACAAAGTCATCAGAAATACTTCAACTGAATAAAAGTCTACCAATAGAATTATCTAAAAGTATCTTATCTGAACCTGAAACCGGTTATAAAGAATTCAAAACTAATAAAAAAATATATGATGCCTTAAATTCTTTAGGTCTTCAAGTTCAAAATAATTTAGCAATAACAGGGTTAAAGACGACAATTTATGGTGATCAACCAGGTCCTCATGTCGCTGTTATAGGAGAGCTAGATGGCTTACCTGTACCAGGTCATCCTTTTGAAGATAAAAATACGCATGCTGCTCACGCTTGTGGTCATCATATTCAAATCGGAAATATGCTATCAACTCTTTTGGCCTTGAATACACCAGAAATATTAAAGAATCTTTCAGGTAGTATTTCTTTTATAGCTGTACCTTCAGAAGAATATGTTGAAATTGAATGGAGAAAAGAGCAAAGAGATAAAGGAAGTTTTGAATTTCTAGGAGGCAAACAGGAATTAGTAAAACTAGGAATTTTTGATGAGATTGATATCTCAATGATGACTCATGCTAGAGGTAACTTCTCAGGTTTTGTTTATGGAGGAACAGGAAATGGACTCGTTGCTAAGTTTATTGAATTTCATGGTAAATCATCACATGCTGGAGGAGATCCTCATTTAGGAATAAATGCATTAAATGCTGCAAATATTGCTTTGTCTAGTATACATGCTAATAGAGAAACTTTCTTTGATGATAATCATATAAGAGTTCACCCTATAATCACTCATGGAGGATCAGTAGTAAATCAAGTACCAGAAATTGTGACTCTAGAAACTTTTGTAAGAGGAGCTTCAATTGAAGCTATTAAGAATGCAAACCTTAAAGTAGATAATTGTCTTAGAGCGGGTGCTATGGCTGTTGGTGCAGAAGTAGAAATCACCACATTACCAGGTTATTTCCCATTATTTCATGATTCTAATTTACAAGATATATATATTCAAAACCTTTCAAATAAATATGAAACTCAAGAGCTTTCTCATGGTGGTGGTTCTACTGACATGGGAGATTTAGCTCACTTAATGCCTGTTATTCATCCCTATGTTGGAGGTGCAACAGATGCTTCTGCTCATACAGCAGGATTCATTATTGAAGATTATGAACTAGCAGTAATTGAGGCAGGAAAAATAATGGCTTATACAATTATTGATCTTTTATTTGATGGAGCTACGAAAGCAAAAGAAGTTATTTCTAGACATAATCCTAAATACACTAAAAGTGAATACTTAAAAGTTATGAGAGAATTTAGTAATGTTGAAGTAGCAAATTTTAATATCGTTTAGAATACAAAATGGTTTTTGTAGTTGCGCATAGAGGTTTGTCAGCTGAAGCACCAGAGAATACTTTTGATTCTTTTGATTTAGCTATTTCTAATGGGATAGAACATATTGAGTTTGATGTTCAACTTACTAAAGATAATGAAGTAGTGATAATTCATGATGACAAAGTTGATAGAACTAGTAATGGCTCAGGCTATGTTAATGAAAAAACCTTAAGCGAACTAAAAAATTTAGATTTTGGTTCTTGGTTTTCAGAAAAATTTAAGTGTAGTAAGATTCCTACTTTTCGAGAGCTTTTAGATAAATATAGAGATATAAATTTAGTAGTAGAAATTAAGGGCAAAGAACCAGAATTAGTTTCTAAAGTAATGGAACTAATTTCAAATAATGAATATTGGAAAGATAAGATTTATAAGTCTAAAACAACTAACCCAAAGATTATTTTTTGTTCTTTTTTGCCTAATCAATTAAGAAAATTAAGACTTGATTATGAAGATTTGGTCATAGGTTTTTTAGTTAAAGAAATCAATGATGAAATATTAAATTTTGCATTAAAATATCACTTAGATGGCATTTTCCCTTATTTCAAACTTATAAACGAAAAAATAATTAAAAAATTAAAAAGAAATAAATTTTTAGTTAGTTCTTGGGGATTCAATAATATTGAAGAATCAAAACTTTTTTTACACTTAGATATTGATGGTGTAACAGTAGATTGGCCAAATAAAATATAATTGTATACCTATTTTGTATACAATTCGTATATTAAAATTATTTATAGTTTGAACATAGTTTTTTCGTGGAGTATAATTTCACAAAATAAATTAATTTAAAGAGGTTAAATATGGGTAATTTAGATCCAAAAAAAATGGCAGGATATACTTTGATATTAGGGCCAATTCTAGCATTAGTATGCTTTTTTATACAACCTGGTGGAGTTCTACAGATCGGTGGTTCTGCTGAACCATTAGATTATGCAGGTCAAATGAAAATTAGTTCTGACAACTCAGGCTTGGGTATCATAACAGGTATTTTAGTTCCTGTGGGCCTAATAACTTTATTTTCAGGGATAATGTTTTACATTCAAAGTATGGAAGGTGGAAACGGATTCGGTTTAGCAAGAATAGGGTTACCATTTTTCTTAATTGCAACTGCAGGTTGGACATTAGCTAGTTCTATTTTTATAGGATTTTCATCTGAAATATCAACAAATAGTGATTTGGCAGGATTAGCTTTTGGTATAAATATTATTTCATCAATTTCTTTCGGAATTGGAGGAATGATTTTAGCATTAGCTGCCTCAACTAGAAATGAAGTTAACAAAAATATTTCTTATCTAGCTTTTATTGCAGCAACAATTGTATTTCTGACAAATTTTATACTTCCTTTTTCACCTGAATCAGGAACCTTATTTCAAGGCATTGCAGGTATTTGTTTTATAATTTATACAGTTTGGTCAATTTTGATAGGTAGGGCGCTAGCTAAGTAATCCATAATCAGAAAAAATCTTTGTATGGTTCTGATTCTACAGAGATATATTTTGATGTAGGAAACTCCTTGAGTGCCTCTTCATCTATATCT
>JAZANE010000051.1:0-14211 GCA_036228785.1 Chloroflexota bacterium | reverse complement strand
CATTATCATACCAACTAATTATTTTGAACATATTTTCACCTATTTCTAGAGTTGAATTTAAGTCAATTATTGATGAGTTAGTATTTCCTAAAAAATCAATTGAAACTAAATTTTCATCTGTTACGTCAAGTATTCCCTTTAGTTCTCCATTTGAATATTTCTTAAAAAGATCATTTATTTCTTTTACATTTGTATTCTTTTCAAGAACAACGTTTAGATCTACAACAGAGCAACTTGGAGTAGGGACTCTAAATGCCATTCCATCTAATTTCCCCCGAACTGACTGGATTACTTTTCCAACCGACTTTGCAGCTCCTGTAGTTGTTGGTATTATGCTTGAAGCACCTGCTCTTGCTCTTCTGAGATCTTTATGTGAATTATCTAAAATATTTTGATCATTTGTGTAAGAATGAATAGTTGTCATGAAACCATTTTTAATTTGAAAATTATCTTCAAGTATTTTGATTACAGGTGCAAGGCAATTTGTAGTGCATGAAGAGTTAGAAATAATCTCATGATTTGAGTGATCATAGATATTTTCGTTTACTCCCATAACTATTGTTACATCTTCATTTTTCCCTGGTGCTGTCAGCAGTACTTTTTTGACACCATTTTTCATGTGTCCTGATGCTTTTTCTTTTGAGTTGAATTTTCCTGATGATTCAATAACTATTTCTACATCTTCTTGTTGCCAAGGTATATTTTCTGGATTTATTTCACTGAAAAACCTGATTTTTCTATCACCGAGATACAGAAAATTATCGTCACAATCGACAGATAATTTGATTTTCCCGTAAGCAGAATCATACTTAAGAAGATGTTTGTATGTTTCAAGATCAGATCTTCCATTTATAGCAGCGATATTTATATCAATATTTTCTTCAGCTATAATTCTGAGAATTTGTCTACCAATTCTTCCAAATCCATTTATTCCAACATTTTTTGACATTATTTAAAGTAGTATAGATTTTCCAGCAAAAGTTGCTTTATCTTTAAGTTTCTCTTCAATTCTAAGCAATCGATTGTATTTTGCAACCCTGTCTGATCGAGCAGGAGCTCCAGTTTTTATCTGTCCAGAGTTAGTCCCTACAGCTAAATCTGCTATCGTTGTATCTTCAGTTTCTCCTGATCTATGGCTTATAACAGATCTAAAATTATTATTTGAAGCAAGTTGTATAGTTTCTAGTGTTTCTGAAATAGTTCCAACTTGGTTGAATTTTATAAGTATTGCGTTAGCCGAATTTTCACTAATTCCTTTTTCTAAATACTTTTTTTGAGTAACGAATAAATCATCCCCAACTATTTGGGTTTTTTTACCGTGTTTGTTGGTAAAAATATTCCATCCGTTCCAATCATCCTCAGACAAACCATCTTCGATTGAATATATAGGATATTCCTCTATAAGTTTTGAGTAATATTCGACCATCTCATCAGATGATAATTTCATATTTTCTTTACTTAACAAGTATTCAGATTTATTACCAAATTCAGAAGACGCTGGATCAAGTGATATAAAAATATCCTCACCAGGCATATATCCTGCTTTTTCAGTAGCGGTGATAATAAAATCAAGCACTTGTCTATTTGAAAGATTAGAAGGAGCATAACCTCCTTCATATCCAACATTTGTTGATAATCCTTCGTTTTCTAAAATTTTACCTAATGTGAAGTAAATTTCAGAACCCGCTCTAATAGATTCCCTAAAACTATCGAATCCCATTGGAGCTATCATAAATTCTTGAAAATCTGTGGAGTTAATAGCATGCGCTCCTCCATTCATAATATTTAGCATTGGTACTGGTAATAGAGATGGTTTCTTTTCTTCTGATAATTCTGCTATTTTTTCATAAATCTCTAACCCTTCAGCTCTACTGGAGGCAGAAAGTACAGCTAATGAAACTCCTAAAATAGCGTTAGCTCCTAAATTCTTTTTTTCTTCTGAACCATCAAGGTCAATCATTAATTCATCTATCTCTTTTTGGTTGCGTGAATCTTTATCTAAGAGGATTTTTTCTATTTTCTTATTAATATTTTCTACCGCTTTAAGGACACCTTTACCATTGAATCTATTTGGGTCAGAGTCCCTAAGTTCCAAAGCTTCTCTAGATCCTGTACTAGCTCCTGACGGAACTGAAGCTGAACCTATTATTCCACCATCTAATTCAATTTCTACGCCTACAGTTGGATTTCCTCGTGAGTCAAGTATTTCTCTTCCAACAACTGATTTTATTTTGTACATTTTGTCCCCTAGTAACGATCTATTTCACTAATAATTTCATTTTGTTTTTCTAAGATTTTATTTATTCCTTCAGAACCAATTTTAAGTAATTTATTGAGTTCTTCAAAACTTAATAATTCTTTTTCTGAAGTTCCTTGGATTTCAATTATTTCTAAGTTTGAATTAAGTACTAAGTTCATGTCAAAATCAGCTATAGAATCCTCAGAATAATCAAGGTCTAAATAAATCTCACCATCAACTTTACCGAGACTTATCGCAGCAACTTGATTCTTAAAATATTTTTTAGGATTTGAATTATAGTAATTTTTTAGTGCTATGTATGTAGAAATATATGATCCTGTTATTGAAGCAGTTCTTGTTCCTCCATCTGCATTAAGTACGTCACAATCGACAGTAATAACAATTCCAGGAATAAGATTTAAATCAACTGCTTGCCTCAAAGTCCTTCCTATTAATCTCTGAATTTCTTGGGTTCTTCCACTCAGTTTACCTCCTCTATCTCTTGAAACTCTTTCTGATGAAGAGTTGGGCAGCATGTTGTACTCTGCTGTTATCCAACCTTGATTTTTATTTAGCAACCACCTAGGTATATTATTGGATATATTAGTTGAGCATATTACTTGTGTATCTTCAAAATTAATTAAAACTGAACCTATTGCATTTTTCTGAAAATTAGGAACTATTGACAAATTCCTAGCTTGATCGAACTTTCTATTATTTTTTCTCATAGTATCATTTTACAAAATAATCAGATTCAGACTAAATAGTATTAAATACTGAATAATTATAAAAAAACAAAAGAGAAAATTTATCAGATGAAAATTGCAATTTTGGGAGCTGGAGCTGTAGGAAGCTATTATGGAGCAACTTTACAGAAAAAAGGTTTTGATGTTACGCTCATATGTCGAGGTGAACATTATAAAAAAATAATCTCTAGTGGATTAAGTATCAAGTCACATTGGGGAGACTATAAAACAAAAATAAGAGCCTTTGATGATATCAGAGCATTAGATCACTTTGATGTAATTTTCTATACTCCTAAATTGTATTCAAATATAGAAACTTTGCCATTATTGAAAGGCATATCAAAGGAAAAAACTATGGTTATAACTATTCAAAATGGTGTAAATAGTCATAATGAAATATCTAGATTTATTGATAGAAAACAAATTATTCCTGCAGCAACATTTATAGAAGCTGAGATAGAATCTCCAGGAGTTGTTTTGCAGCAAGGTTCTTCAGCTATAGTTGAAATGGGATGTTTAGAGAAGGCTCAAGAAAAAATATTACAAGATTTGAAAAATAAATTTGACTCAGAATTTTTATCATTTAAAATTTCTGATGATATCTTTTACACCCTCTGGAAAAAAATGATTATTGTAGGTGCATTTGGCACAATAATGACTTCATTTAGAATGTCATTCAGAGAACTAATAGATTCAAAATATGGAGAAAAAATATTATCAGAAACTATGAAAGAAATTAAGAAAGTTGGAATAGCAGAAAATATAAAATTAGGTACAGTAAATATTAGTGAAATCATCGAAGAATTAAGAGCAGAAGCTGATGAAATAACGTCATCGATGTTCAATGATCTAAAGAATAGAAAACCTTTAGAAATTGATAGTATCCTAGGTCATGTAGTTCGCTTAGCGAAATTGAAAAATATTGACTTGCCTTATAGTCAAACACTAGTCTCATCATTGGAAAATTTTAAGGAAGTATAAATATGGATGCAAATATAAATAAACTTAAGAATTTTAGCTCTCAAAATGTTATAGATGCAATGACTGTTTTAGGTTGGGAACAATCAATGATTGAAGGCGCTAATCCACTTATTCTCAAAGAAAAGATGGTTGGTAAAGCCGTAACACTTGGTTTTGTAAGATACAGAAAAGATTTATTAGATGATATGCCAAAAGGAATAAATTCACCGGAATATGAATCATTCGAGTTGTGTGACACAGAATCAGTTTTGGTAGCCTCATCGGTGGGAAGGTATGAATCAATTGGAGGAGATATAAAGTTTTTAAGATTATTTCAAAAAAAAATTGCTGGATTAGTTACTGACGGTTCTGTCAGAGATTCAGAAAGTTTAAAAGAGTATAACTTTTCAGTTTATGCATATTCATACACTTCAAAGCAAGGTCCTGGAATCATGTTACCATACCACGTCAATCAACCTATAAATTGTGGAGGAGTTTTGGTAAGACCCGATGACTACATAATTGGAGATAATGATGGAGTGGTTGTTCTACCTGAAAAAATAGCTGATGAAGCTATAAAAATTATGTATGAAAGAGACCAAATAGAAAAAATAGTTAAGGATAAGTTGATTAAATCACCGGGTTCACCAGGAAAATATTATCCTTTTAATGATCTTACGTATAAACTATATGAAGAATTTAAAAAAAAGAAAAAATAATCTATGTCGGAGTTTAAGTATGTCTATTGAAGGAATGGCATTTCATCAGGGAGAAAAAATCTTGTTGAAAGATGCAAAAGTTGGAGTAATGACTCACGCTTTACATTATGGTACTGCTGTTTTTGAAGGGATCAGGGGTAATTGGAATTCAAAAAAAAATCAAATGATGATTTTTAGATTACAGGAACATTATGAAAGATTATTAAGAGGAGCTAATATATTAAGAATGAATCTACCTTATTCTGCTGAAGAACTTTCTGATATCACGGTTGATCTTGTAAAATCTAATGGATATACTCAGGATGTTTATATAAGGCCGCTTGCATACAAATCTCATGAATTAGTAGCTAATTTAAAACTTCATGAGTTAGACGATGATATTTCAATAATAGTTATTCCATTTGGTGCATACATTGACAATGATAAGCCTATTAATTGTCAAACAAGTTCATGGAGAAGACCTGAAGACACAATGATGCCTACAGGAGTTAAACTTTCAGGCTTGTATACAACCAGTATTCTTGCAAAAACTGAAGCAGTCGCATCTAACTTCGACGAAGCAATTTTATTAAATTATGATGGAACAGTTTCTGAGGGAAGTGGAGAAAATTTATTTATGATCCGTGATAATAAAATAATTACTCCTACCGAGACAGATAATTGTTTATTAGGAATTACGAGAGACTCAATAATAGAAATAGCAGAAAAAGAGTTAGGTATTAAAGTTATAGAAAGACAAATTCACAGATCTGAACTTTATTTAGCTGATGAAATATTTCTTACTGGTACAGCAGCTCATGTTACATCCGTAGGATCTTTAGACAACAGAAAAATTGGGTCAGGTCAAATTGGGGAGTTGACGAAAAAACTTCAAGAATTATATTTTTCAATTGTAATTGATAACGAATCTGTTACAAAGAAATCAAATTATTCTAAGTGGTTAACTAGTTTTAGTGTCTAGAAATTTGAAAGTCATTTGAAGATTTTTGATCTGTGACATTTTTTGGATTTTCAAGAAAAATTTCATTCAGTTTTTGTGTTCCAATAATTTTACTTATACATTCAATTTTGTTTTCTATGAATGAGTTATCCATTTGATCGTAGTTAATCGAATCTGTTGCAATAAAATCGTATATGCCTCTCTCTAAAAAAACTCGGGATTTTTTTTCTATTTTTTCACCAAAAAATGAAGAAAAAGATCCCAAAGATAACTGGAATAATACTCCTTGATCTTTTAAATCAAAAATAATATCTTCATTTAGTATTAGAAATCTTTCAGGATGAGAAATTATTGGGATCATTCTCAAAGCTAGGATTTGTTCAAGAATTTCTCTTACTAATTTATAATTATTATTATGGTTGATATCTAGGAGTATAAAATTTGATGACAATAAGGATAGTTCATTTTGGTTTTTCTCTAATTTTTCAACTAAATCTATAGTAACTAAGTATTCAAAACCAGTATAAATTTTTTCTGAGTTTTTATATTTTTCTTCTATTTTGTTATGATTTATTACAAGATTCTCAAACTGATTCATTACCATCTTATTTTCTCTGCTAGGGATATATTTTTCTGAAAGAATATATAGTGTCTCACCAAAAATTAGATATTCTTCATCATCATCAACTATTGTCACAGGGTCATAAAAATTAAACTTTTTATTATTAATATCAATCATTAGGATCTAGCTTCAATCATTCTAAATGATTCACCATAATCAAAATTAAACTCTTCTGCAGAATTACTTAGTCTATTTAAAATATTTTTTCCATACTCAGAACCTAAACTTAGACCAGGTAACTGACTTTCATGTTTGGAAAGAGATTCAACTTTTTTGAGTTCATATGAGGAAACATCAATACAAATATTTGGTTCATCACTACCCCAAAAAAGTAACTTTTTTACTTTATATGGTTTTATTTCTTTACTGATTTGTTCTGGGAAATGTAAATGATCTCTAGCATAGGGATAAATTGCATCCATAACTGAATATCCTAAATTTCTATGATCCCGATGTAGAAAGCTTTTCATTCTAAATGGATCATGTGTAAAAATTATTTCTGGTTTATATTTTCTTATGTTATAGACTAAGTCAGACAAAAGGGATCTGTTAGATTCTAATTCTCCATCAACGTACCCTAGTGAAACTATCTCCTCTACTCCTATAGATTTTGCTGCTTCAATTTGCTCATCAGCTCTAATATCAACTATCTTTTCACTAGTCATACTTTTGTCATTAGATCCACTTGAACCAGTAGTAGCAAGTAAATATACAACTTTTGTACCTTTTGAAGCCCATTTTGCTATAGTTGCTCCAGTTCCTATTTCCGCATCATCTGGATGTGCAAAAATAACCATGGCAGTTTTTGGAATCTCTGTAAATTCTTTCATTTTTTAGATTTTACTTTTTTTATCATTCAATTATTTCATCTAATTAGAAAAAAAATCAATATACTATTAAGTATATGATTGAAATGTAAGTGTGAAATTATGGATCATGAGTTAGAAAAAATTCTTGAAAAAGAACAAACTAGACAAAAAGAATCAGCAGTATTTATAGCTTCAGAAAACTATGCTTCTGAAGCTGTAAGAAAATACACTTCTTCAATACTTACTAATAAGTATGCTGAAGGCTATCCTGGAGCAAGATATTACGCAGGCTGCGAGTACGTTGATCAAATAGAAAATATAGCTATTGAAAGAGGAAAAAACATCTTTCGAAGTAATCACATAAATGTTCAACCACATTCAGGCTCTCAAGCAAATATGGCTGCTTATATTTCTTTGTTGAGTCCAGGTGATAAAATCTTAAGTTTATCCTTAGATCATGGAGGTCACTTATCACATGGTCATAATGTGAATTTTTCAGGAAAAATTTATGAGATACATAATTATTTTCTAGATAAAGATTCTGAAATGATAGATTTTGAAGCTTTGCAAGAAATTGCTGATTCTGTAAGACCTAAAATAATAATTTGTGGTTTTTCAGCATATTCTAGAAAAATAGATTTTAATAAATTTAAGCAAATTGCAGAATCTGTTGGAGCTTTACTTATGGCAGATATAGCTCATATTGCAGGCCTAGTTGTAGCTAGACAACATCCTTCACCAGTAAATATTGCAGATATAATAACATCAACTACCCACAAAACACTCAGAGGTCCAAGAGGTGGTATTGCAATAATCAATGAATCACTCGCAAAAAAGTATGACAGAGGTATTTTCCCAGCTGTTCAAGGTGGTCCAATTATGAACAATGTTTTAGCTAAAGCAGTTGCTTTCAAGGAAGCTTCAACCGAAGCTTTTGTAGATTACTCTATAGATACTGTTAGAAATGCTAGTCTACTTTGTGAACATCTTAAAGAAAAAGGACTAAGAGTTGTGTCAGGAAAGACTGAAAATCATCTAATGTTATTAGACACCAGATCTGTAAATCTAACAGGATCTGAGGCTGAAGAAAAACTAAATTCTGTTGGGATTATAGTAAATAAAAATGCAATACCTTTCGATCCTCAACCACCCAAGATTACATCTGGAATAAGAATTGGTACTCCTGCAATTACAACTCGTAAAATTTCCAAGGATGACCTTTTGCAAATCGGAGATCTTATATATGAAACATTGATTAGTGCAGACTTAAATAAATCTATAATTAGAGATAAAGTTACTCTTATTATGAATAAACTACCACTTCCATAAATTGAAGGATATTATCTAAGAGATATAGTCTTAAATAGATGTTATAATTCTTTAAATCGGTAAATCAATTGAAAAAGGTAAAATATTGAAAAGATATGAATTAATGTGGATCATTGGTGGAATACTTGACGATAAATCAGTAGAAGAATCGCTATCAAGTGTAACCAAATCGATTTCATTACCAAAGAAAACTAAAGTCATTAATGCAGAACTTTGGGGTAAAAGAAAGCTTTCTTATGCAATTAATAAATTTGAAGATGGAACATATTTTTTGGCAGAAATTGAATCAGAATCTGATGCTATCTCACAAATTGAACTTATACTAAAAGAAAATGAAAGTGTTATTCGACATCTGATAACTGTTAAAGAAAAATTTAAGCCTTATAAAGTTAGTACAAAATAGGAGAGATCTTGAGTTTAAATCAAATATTACTAATTGGAAATTGTGGATCTGACCCCGAAATGAGATATACTCCTAACGGATCAATGGTTGTCAACTTTAGCCTGGCTGTGAATTCCTATAGAAACGGTTCTGATGGAGAACAAATTCAGGAGACTGAATGGTTTAGGGTTTCATGCTGGAATAAAACTGCAGAATCTGTAAACCAGTTTCTCCAAAAAGGAGCAAGGTGTTTTGTTGAAGGTAGATTTAGATCAAGTACATACACTGCTAATGATGGAACTCAGAGACAATCCAATGAAATTACTGCATTTAGAGTTATTTTCTTAGATAGAAATAATGAATCAAGCAACACTGATGCTAATTTTAATCAAGATAATAATATTCAACAACAAACTAACACTTCTAATGATTTTGATAATCAACCACAAATTTCTAACGAAAATGAAGTGGATGATGCTGAAGAATTACCATGGTAGTAAAGGAAAAAAATGACAACTAACAGACAAAATTCACGCAGAAATAATTTTTCTTATGACTTTAGAGCAAGGAAAAAGCCAATATCAAAAGTAATTAAGGGCTTACCAGTAGATTATAAAGATGTTGAGGTACTTCTGTCATATGTAAGTGATAGAGCGAAAATATCTAGCTCTTACCGAACTGGTAATGCTGCAAAAGATCATAGAAGTCTGACAAAGGCCATTAAAAGAGCAAGGCATATGGCTTTATTACCTATTTCTCATGAACACGACATAGTCAGAACTTCAATTGAGGAAACCTCTAATGAAGAATATGATGCTGAAAATAAATCAGAAGAATCTGATGCTGAAAATAAATCAGAAGAATCTGATGCTGAAAATAAATCAGAAGAATCTGATGTTGAAAATAAATCAGAAGAATCTTAAGATCTCAAAGTTTATATAAGCTTAATTCTAATGGTAAATGAAAATAATATATCATCATCTGAAAATAGTGATTCTTTTGAACTAGGCAAAAGAAGCATAACCTCTAATTTAGGAAAATCAAGGTTTGAACTTTTAGAAGATAACAAAAAAAAATCATTTTTGTTTAAACCTTTTTTTTATCTAGGCTTTTCTGTTTTTATAATTTTATTTATAATTCTTTCTTTTTTTTATACCGTTACTTATATTATTCCTCCTATGAAAGATGCTATCAGAGTTGGAGATGTATCTTACACAAGAGGAGATGTGGTAAATTTTATAAGATTTAACCAAAGGATTACTGAAGACTTGGGTATGGAATTTGAAATTGGTAATTCATTGTTTGAAGCCCTAAGAGTTATATTAGAAGGTGAACTTGCTTATCAAATTGCTCCTAAGTATGGAATTTCAGTTAGTAATGACGAAGTGCAGCTTAGAATAGAAATGCTGATGGGTTTTATGTCTGTTGAAAATACTGGATCAGATGAGTATTTAGCAAATGTTGAAGAGTCTTATAGACAATTTCTAAACAAAACAGGGCTATCTGATCAAGAATATAGAAACTACATCAAGAGAACTATATTTAGGGAAAAATTGAGAGGATTAATTGCAAGAGACATGTCAAGAATTCAACCACAAGTTGAGCTTTATGAAATCGTTTTTGAATCTCCTGATTTGTCAGTGATAAATTCTATAGACAGAAAACTAACCATGGGAACATCTATTGAAAATATTGCATTAGAATTTTCTGAAGATCAAGAAGTTCTAAGAACCAAAGGTAATATTGGTTGGATGCCTAAAGGAGTAGACGATAAGTTAGATAGATTGATTTATTTTAATGATGGAAAAGAGATAACTCCTTCTCCTAAAACATTATTAAAAACTCCCATCAATAAGACTGATGACAAAGGATTTGCATTTTACTATGTAAACAATTTTTCTGAAGCTAGAGAAATTGAAGATAAATATTTAGAACAACTTGCAGATTCTGAATTTGAAAATTTTATAAATTCTTTTAATGAAGAGTACAATCTATGGATGGATATTGATAGTGATATATACACATGGATAAACACAAAAGTTTTATTGGCTTCAAATTCTGAATTTTTGGAAATAGAAAATGAAGAGAGTGAGCCAAGTATTTATCAACCCCTATCACAATAGTTTGATATATACTAAATTTATCCTAGCAAATTAGATAATGAAAAAAAGTTTATTTAATCAGTATAAAAAATTTTTACCAATTACCCATAAAACACCAGAAGTTACGCTTGGAGAAGGCTTCACTCCTCTTGTTAAGTCAAGAAATCTGTCAAATAAATTCAACTGTGAAATGTACTTCAAATTAGAAGGATGTAATCCTTCTTCATCTTTCAAAGATAGAGGAATGTTTATGGCTGTATCAAAAGCAATTGAGAATAAAAAGCAAAAAATTATATGCGCATCAACGGGTAACACTTCGGCTTCTGCTGCGGCTTATGGAGCAAGATATAATTTAGAAACATTTGTTATTATACCGGCTGGTAAGATAGCTCTAGGTAAGTTACTTCAAGCAATGGCATATGGAGCCAAAATAATATCAATTGATGGAAATTTTGATCAAGCCCTAAAAGCGGTCAGAGAAATTTCCGATAATCTAGGTTTAGAAATAGTTAATTCTATAAATCCCTACAGGCTTGAAGGACAAATGACAGGTGCTTTTGAAATTTCAGACGAACTGGATGGAGCACCTGATTTTCAATTTATGCCAGTTGGAAATGCAGGAAATATAAGTTCCTACTTCAAAGGATATAAAAAATATATGGATGCAAAAAAAATCTCTAAGCTACCAAAATTGATTGGAATTCAAGCTGAAAATTCTGCACCTCTAGTTGATAATAAAATAATTGACTCCCCAAGTACTTTAGCAAGTGCAATTCGTATAGGGAATCCGGCTAGTTCAAAACTTGCTAAAGATGCTATTTCAGTAACTGGAGGAAAATTTATTAAAGTGTCAGACGACGAGATAATTAATGCACAGTCTATATTAGCTAAAGAAGAAGGATTATTTTGTGAACCAGCCTCAGCTGCTTCTTTAGCAGGATTTTTTAAGTATGCTGAAAGTGAAGATGATTATAAGGGGAAAACACTAACTTTTATTTTGACAGGAAATGGTTTGAAAGATCCAGAAGTGGCAAAAAAATATCTAAGTTCTAAAATAATCAAAACTTCTTCTAAGATTAAAGATATTGCTGAATCAATTCAAAATGGGAAATCAAAAAGTTTTATAAGAAGATTTTTTTAAAGGAGTTTTTTTTGGCCTCATCTGACATCATTAATATTTGGGAATCATTTCTGGAAAAAAATCCTGAAAAAACACCTTATGATCATATGATCTGGAAAAATATTTGGATTAATCATTTTTCATATGATTATAAATTTGAATATTTTTATAATGATGATTTTTTTGTCCCACTTAAAATCAAAGATTCAACTGCAAGTATTATTGGAGATAAAGATATTGTTGATTACAATAATCTGTTATCCAATAATTATATTCCATCTAAATTTGAGGAAATATTAGATCAAGTTTTCTCTCGAGATCTTAATATATTCCAATTATTTTCAATTTCTGAAAATTCTTCAACTTATAAGTTATTATGCAATGAAAAATTACATAATAAATATTCTGTTATATTTCAAAAAGAAGATGTTTCACCGTATCTTAAGCTGCCTGAAACTTGGGAAGAATACATAACTAATTTACCTAAGAAAAAAAGACATGAACTTAGAAGAAAAATTAGAAGATTAGAAGAAAATACTGAATACGAAGCCGGAGATTATTCTTCTTCTATTCATAGCGATGAAATATTTGAGAATTTTTTCAAATTGCACAGGATGAGTTCACAAGACAAGAATAAATTTATGAACTCCAAAATGGAAAATTTTTTTATTGACTTGATTTCAAAAATGTTGGAAACAAATTCAATTATTTATTCATACTTCAATATCAACAATACAACTGTAGCTTGTTCACTGTCATTTTTAGAATCAAATATCAGATATCTGTATAATTCTGGGTTTGATCCTGCTTATAATAATTTTTCTTCAGGTCTACTAAATCATGCATTTGCAATAAAGAGATCCATAGAAAAAAAATATGATGTCTTCGATTTTATGAGAGGTAATGAAAGATATAAATATGATTTAGGTGGGATCGATAAGCAACTATATACTGTAATTATAAAAAAATAAATGGCGCTCAATTTTTGTATAGTATCGACTCATTCCTGCCCGGGAGAAAAAATTGGACTAAATAATGCTGGGGGTTTGAATATCTATGTAAATAATTTAGTTAATTTTTTATCTTCTAGTCATAATGTATATTTAATAACTAAAGATTGCGATAATTGTGATTTAAGTTTTTTTCAGGATAATGTTTCAGTAATCCATTGTAATCCTAAAAATTATGATCATAAAAATGTACTACCAAATTTTGATATGATTATTAGCAATTATTGGACTTCAGGAATTTTTTGTAGATCAAATTTCTCAAAATCAAATGCTATTAAGATTAATATATCTCATACTTTGGAGTACTTAAAGAAAGAACACATAAGTAGTTATAAAGTTGATTCAGCGAGAGTAAAAATTGAAAAGAAAAATCTTAATTTTTTTGACTACACATTATCATTTTCAGATTTAGAATCTAAATTATTATCTGATAAATATCATGTGCCTTCACAAAAGATTATTGAATCTACTCCTGGTTTCAGCAGAGCTCTTTTTTTTCCTGAATCACTTGATTTTGCTAGAAAAAAAATAGATTTTGATCCAAATGGTAAACTTATACTTTTTGTAGGAAGAAATGACTACTTAAAGGGAATTGATATTGCTATAAATGCTTTTAAGAAAATTTATAACGAATTTGAATCTATAACTTTAGGAATAGTAGGTGGTGATTATGGTTCTGATTCACAAAAATTAATAGAAAAAAAACATTCCAAGTTTTCATATTCAAAAGATATAAAATGGTTTGGTTCAGTCCCCCATAATGAGTTAAGAAATTTTTATAACGCTTCTAATTTAGTTATAATTCCTTCAAGATCGGAAACCTTTGGTTTAGTTTGTTTGGAATCTTTAGCCTGTGAAACACCAGTATTATTTTCTGATACTGGAAGAATGAGGGATTTTGTCCACATTGGTAAAACGGGAATTATTTCTAAAGATACAAGTTCTGACAGCTTTTCCAAAAATATCAATGAATTTCTAAAAAATGAAAAATCCTATATATTTTTAGATCAGTATTATGAAAAAATAAGTAAATTTGAATGGAATGTAATATTTAATCAATTTATATCAAAATTTATTTAATTAATTGATACCATCCAAGCTTATCATAGACATAAAATCCAATTTCTTTATAAATTTTTATTGCAGGAATATTCTCATGATCAACTTCTAGTACTATTTCATTACAGTTATTCCTAATTAATTGATTTAAAGCAGTAATAATTAATTCTTTTG
>JAZANE010000050.1:0-5996 GCA_036228785.1 Chloroflexota bacterium | reverse complement strand
TTGAAAATGTCATTTGTAATTTGATTTTGAATAAAATTATTTACCTCATTAATAATTTTCATATTGCTAGATTTATCAAATAATTTTATATTGATACTATTTTTGTCATTAATTTCTTTTATTTTTATAATGATTGATAATATATTCTTATTGTAAATATTTGAAATTTTTTCAGTATTTATTGAAAAATTATCTCTTAATACTATTTCGTCTATTATATTTTCATGATCTGTTACTTTTGCCTTTCTTGAAGTGATTTCTAGATTATCTCCATTTGAAAGTATAAAAATATTTTCGTTTCGCAATCCGTTACTTAAACCAATTTCCTTATGGGCTTTCAGCATTTCAAAATTTCCATGAATTGGTATTAGATATTTAGGCCTGAGGGATCTAATAACATTACTTAACTCTAAGTTATTAGAATGACCAGAAACATGCAACTTATTTTCTATATTACTAAAGTTTACTTCAGCTCCTAGGCCATGAATTCTATGGATAACTTCAAATACTTTTTGTTCATTTCCAGGAATCACTGATGATGACATAAGAACTATATCTTCCTTTTCAATACTTAGATTATTATAGTTACCTTTAGACATTCTGTTTAAGACAGAAAATTCCTCTCCTTGAGATCCTGTAACGAAATAAACAGCATTTTCATTCTCTAAGGAATTTTTATTTTTTTTATTAATTAGAACCTGATCTTTATCATTAATAATTCTTAGATTTTTTGAGATTTTTAAGTTTTTTTGTAATGTGCTTCCTAAAAGTATAACTTTCTTGTTTGATCTTTTAGCTACATTTAGCGCCATTTGAATACGAGAAATTTGTGAAGCAAAGGTACAAATAATAATTTTTTTATTTTTCTTAAAAACTCTTTCAAATGTATACTCAATTTCTTTTTCTGAAAAACTCTTATTGTAAATCATCGCATTTGTAGAATCAGACAATAAAACATCACATTTATTATTTATTATTTTGTTAATTTCTTCAAAGTTAGTATTTTTTCCAAAAATGGGTTTTTTATCAAATCTAAAATCACCAGTATGAACGATATTCAAACTTTTTGTTCTTATAAGTAAACCGCATGAGTCAGGAATAGAATGTACAACCGGGAACCAAGAGATCTTAAAATCTTCAAAATGAATTGGTTTATTAATTCGGATATCTCTGAGTAAATGATATTTATCTCTAAAGATTTTTTTTTTGATCAACTCATTTGCGAGAGGAGGGGAGTATATTGGTACATTTAAGAATCCTAATTTAGAGATTCCCCCTATGTGATCTTCATGGCCATGAGTTATGAAAATACCTTCTATTTTATCCTTAATTTTTTCTAGATAACTTAAATCTGGGAGTATAAAATCTATTTCTGGATCCGAAGAAAACTTAATACCTGCATCAATTATATATACTCTAGAGCTTATTTCGAATAGTAATAAATTTTTACCAACCTCACCTAGTCCACCTAAGGGAGTAAATTTTATTTTTTCCATTTTATTTCAAACCGAATTATCTAAAAACATACACTAGACTAAATAGACTAGATAAAATTGAGACTATTTTTAGACTTTTGAAGATATGTAATCAACAGCATCTTGAACTGTTCTAATATTTTCAGCATCTTCATCTGAAATTTCAATTGCCTTATCATCTGTAGAAAACTCTTCTTCAAGAGCCATTATTAGCTCTACTACATCCAAGGAATCTGCCTCTAAATCTTCAGTGAATGAGGATTCAGGTTTTACATCTCCAATATCTACACTTAATTTTTCTGCTGTAATTTCTTGTATTTTTTCTAAAACTGAAGCCATTCTATCCTCCAAAATTATAATCGCACGTTTATGTTATTGAATTATCATCTAAAAGTCTATCTTACCATAGAACTTAAAACACCATTTATAAAGTTTTTAGACGTATCTGAACCAAAAACATCAGCTAGTTTTACAGATTCATTTACAACTACTGGAATGGGAGTTTCTAGATCACAAGATATTTCTGATATCGCCATTCTCAAAATTGATAAATCTGTTTTGGGAATTTTTTTTATACTTTTATCATTTGTATATCTAATAATACTTTCATCAATAGTATTTTTATTCTCTAAGGCATAGGTTAATATTTTTTTTGCAATTTTTTGCTTAGATTTATTTGATTTCTTATAGTATGATAGTTTTTCTATATTACTTGAGTTATAGTCTTTAGAGATTTCACTTTCAAATAATGATTGAACTACTGATGCTCTTGCCATCGTAGTACCAAAAATAGAATGACTTTTTTCTTCAGAAATAAATTCCCCATCAACAGCATTATTAAGATTATCTTGAACTTTATCCATATAAGAAAAACGTTAGCTTCTACACTCAACGTAATCTAATACTTGATCGTAATTTCCTATATTCTTTACATTTAGATCTGAATTAATTCTTTTTATCATTCCAGAAAGCACAGATCCTGGTCCAATTTCATAGAAAGTATCAACTTCTTGATCAATCATATATTGTATAGAGTCACTCCACAAAACACAGTTTTGAAGTTGATTCTTAAGTTCATTTCTTACCAAGTTTTTTTCTGTAATTGGTTCAGCACTAGTATTAGCAACAATAGGAACAACTGCATCCTCAAAATTAGCTTCATCTATAGCATCATTTAGTTCATCTTGAGCTGAGGCCATGAGTCCAGAATGAAATGCTCCACTTACAGGTAAAGGAATGGCTTTTTTTGCACCAAGTCTTGATGCAAGATCCATAGCATTTACTAAATTTTCTTTTTTACCAGCAATAATTATTTGATTAGACGTATTTATATTAGATAAATATGTACCTGTTTCTTCACAAACTTCTTTGACAGCAGTTGCATCGATACCTATTATTGCAGACATTCCTCCTGGAGCAATATTACATGCCTTTTCCATGAGTTCTCCTCTTTTAGAAACTAAGTCTATTGTATCTTTTATACTAAGAGAACCTGCCGTGGCTAAAGAACTATACTCTCCTAAGCTATGTCCTGCAGTAAAGTTAGGGATTTGAATAGATCCCATCTCAGATTCAATAGCTCGCCATGCAGCTATTGAAACAGTAGCTATTGAAGGTTGAGCATTTTCTGTTCTAGTTAATTCTTCCTTTGAACCTTCAAATATTACATTCGAAAGCCTTCTTCCTAAAATATCATCAGCCTCTTGGAATACTTCTCGTGCAGCGGCACTATTATTATATAAATCTAATCCCATTCCAGGTATTTGGGAGGCTTGCCCTGGGAAAAGAAAAGCAACTTTGTTATTGTTCATTAGATCACCCATAAAAATTATATATATATAATTGTTTCTATTTTTTTAAGATTTTTCAATAAATTTCAGTACAGAAATACTTAAAATCTCAAGCAAATGACAATAAGCTTGAAATAAATAACCATAAAAATATAATATAAACATGATTATTTTGGGAGTTGATCCAAGCCTTTCTAACACAGGTTATGGTATTTTAGAATCAGTCGAAAGCAAATTAAGACCTATTGAAGGAGGAGTAATTAAAACTCGATCATCCGATCCTCTTTCTTTGAGACTTTCAATAATTTCACAAGAGTTCGATAAAATTATTGAAAAATTTTTACCAGATCATATAGCTGTTGAAGATTTACATTCTAGACCAAAATTTGCTAAAACTTCTATACTAATGGGGCATGCTAGAGGAGTAATCTTATCAAGTGCAGGTATAAAAAAGATTCAAGTTTTTGATTATCAGCCTACTCAGGCTAAAAATATAGTTACTGGTTCCGGGAGAGCGGATAAAAAGCAGGTAATGCTATCGGTTTCAAAGATGTTAAATAATCAAAACTTATTAAAGAATGAACATGTTGCTGATGCATTTTCAATAGCGATCTGCCATTCTATAATCAATAATTCAAAAACAAAGATTATATGATTAGTTTTCTTAGTGGTGAAATTTTAAAGTTTCTTAGTGATCCAAAAAGAATCGTATTATTGGTCAATGGTATTGGATATGAAATTTATATACCTGAGTACTTAAATAATTATTTTGTTGAAAACAAAGTAACGATCGGATCAAATTTAGATCTAGAAATCTATTATCATGTTACGGAAAGACAGCCTAAGCCACTTCTTGTAGGATTTATTTCATATTCTGATAAAGAGTTTTTTGAACAGCTGATTCAAGTTGAAGGAATCGGACCAGTAAAAGCTGCAAATTCTCTAGTTTTTTCTATAAACATAATAATTAATGCAATCGAAACTGAGGATAATTCTTTACTTGAACAAATGCCTGGAATTGGATCACGTGCTGCGCAGAAAATAATAGCATCTTTGAATGGTAAGTTATCATATCAAAATGAGGTCAGCCTAACTGATAAAGCTGAGTTCAAACCAATAGATTCTATTTTTGAGGAGGCTTTGTCAGGCCTGATCAGTCTAGGATATAAAAATAATGAGGCTAGAAATGCTATTAACGAGGTTCTTTCAGAGAATGAGAAAAATCTTGATGTAGAAAATATAGTTAGAGAAGTTTTGAAGAAAAATACAAGAAAATATGTGTAAATAAAATTATGTCAGAAGATCTAGAAAATAAAGAAATAATTTTTTCACTACAAGATTCGGATACAAAGAAAGTTGATAATAAAGACTCAGAATCTAGTGTTGATACAAATATACTTCGCCCTAAATCTTTTGATGAATACGTAGGTCAAGAAAAAATTATACAATCCTTATCTATAGCTACACAAGCTTCAAAAAAAAGAGATGAGTCTCTTGATCATGTACTTTTTTATGGTCCGCCAGGCTTAGGTAAAACAACTTTGTCATATATTATTTCAAATCAAATTGAATCAAATTTTATTCATACTAGCGGGCCTGCATTAGAGAGACCCGCAGATGCAGTAGGTTTATTATCTAATTTATCTCCTAAAGATGTTTTATTCATTGATGAAATTCATAGAATACCTAAATCAGTAGAAGAGTATTTATACTCTGCTATGGAAGATTTCAGGGTAGATTTTATAACAGGAACTGGAGCATTTGCTAAAACAATTAACCTTAAGTTGGAAAAATTCACTTTGGTTGGCTCTACTACTAGACCTGGATTATTAAGTTCACCTTTGAGGGATCGATTTGGTCTATCTTATCATCTAGATTATTATGATGATAAAGATTTGAGTGATATTGTGATTAGATCTTCAGCTCTAATGAATTTGAAAATTGACAACAAATGTGCTCTTGAAATCGCAAAAAGATCAAGAGGTACTCCAAGAATCGCAAATAGGCTTTTGAGAAGAGTAAGGGATTACCTTGAAGTAAAAAATATTAAGACATTTAATGAAAAGGTAATTGATGAATCTCTTGAAATTGAGGGAGTAGATTCACTTGGTTTAGATAGATTAGATCGTCAGTATATCAATGTAATCGCAAAAAATTATCAAGGTGGACCAGTTGGAATTGAAGCTATAAGCGCATCTTTGAACGAAGATCAAACCACGCTTTCTGATGTAGTTGAACCATTTTTATTAAAAATTGGTTTTATTATTAGGACCTCTCAAGGAAGAAAAATTACTAAAGATGCAATTAATTACCTGGGAATTGACCTTGAGATAAAAGATCAAGAAAGATTAATTTAGATTATTGTAAAACTCATTATTTGTTATATCTGGAGATTCAAAACATATTGCATCCTCCCTGCCTGAATCAAGTGGATAATAGTTTTTTCTTATACTAGTTACATTAAATAAATATTTTTTGTATAAATTTATTGCCGGTATATTTGATTTCCTACATTCAAGAATTATTTTTTTTACACCTGATTGAATTGAATGATTAATTGTAATTCTTAATAATTTTTCTCCAAGCCCTTTTTTTTGAAAATTTTCTAATACTCCAATTTGCTCAATATGCATATCTTCCATGATTTTCCAAACTTTAACATAACCAATAATAACTTCTTCCTGTATAAATTTTTTTTCGCGTTTTTTTCTAATTATTTTTTCTAGTAATT
>JAZANE010000049.1:0-7588 GCA_036228785.1 Chloroflexota bacterium | reverse complement strand
TTGATTATCACTGTTCAAATATCGATGATATAGAAAGGTTAAACTATTTTTGTAAGCTAAAGGAATTTGAATATGACCACAAAAAATTATTATCTGAATTGACTTAGAACTTCACTACGCTATGAATATCGATTCCAGCCTTTTTCAATTTTAATTCACCATTTAATTCTGGAAGGTTTACAATAAAACCAGCACCAACAATATTCTTTGATTCAAACTTTCTTACAAGATCTATTGCAGCAAGAGCAGTACCTCCGGTTGCTAATAAATCATCTATTATTAATAGATTTGTATGACCATCCAATGCATCCTTATGAATATGCATTTCAGTTGATCCATATTCTAAATCAAAAGATACGCTATAGGTTTCATAAGGTAATTTGTCAGGTTTTCTCAAAGGTATAAATGCAGAATTTAATTTATAAGCTATTGCGCCAGCAATTATAAATCCTCTAGATTCAATACTAAGTACTGCATCAATATTTTTATCTGACCATGGTTCGGTCATTTTATCAATTAGTTCTGAAAATAAATCAGGGTCCTTTAATAAGGTAGTTATATCTCTATACTTAATACCTTTGATAGGAAAATCTAAAATAGTTCTAATATGTTCTTTCATTTAGATATTATATTGAAATTATTAATAATTGGCACGCCCGGGAGGACTCGAACCCCCGACCCTCTGGTTCGAAGCCAGATGCTCTATCCAGCTGAGCTACGGGCGCATAATGGGGTGGGCGGAGGGGTTCGAACCCTCGATCTACCGGGTCACAGCCGGTCGTGTTAACCACTACACCACGCCCACCATATAGAAAATCTCTAGTGATCAGTTGGTTCTTTCCCTACAGATTTCCGATACTCATTAATTGTATCGCTAGTTGGAGGATAATATTTGCCTGGAATAGCGTTTTCTTTAAGAATTTTTTCTTTTATAAATGCTTCAGCCCCTTCATGATCTTCTACCCACTCAATACATTCTTCTGCAAACCATGATGGAACAACTACAACTCCATCGTTGTCTCCTACAACAACATCTCCAGGTCTAACTAATACTCCTCCACATTGAATATCAATATTTTCTTCAGCTGGTTCAGCCCAAGGCCTTCCTCCGTAAGGAGTTCGTTCCTGAGCATAAACAATAAGATTGTAATTCTCTTCTTCTAGAACATCTAAATCTCTAATTGCTCCGTCTGTTACAATTCCAGCAGCTTTATTCATCTTTAGAAGAAGTAACTTAACATCCCCACCTATTGCTGAGTATTTAGCACCCATCATATCTGCAACCAGTACATCATCTTCATTACATCTAGACATCGCAAGCATTTCAGGAGATTTTTCTCCTAACTTTGTTTCAGAATCAATATCTATTCTGGGAGGTAAAAATCTTAGAGTCCTAGCTCTACCAGCTAGTCGTTTATTTGGAGTCATGATTTTTACATTCTCCATGAATGGTAGAGGTACCCCTAAGTAGTTATGCAAACATGACCAAATAGTCGCAACAGGCACTTTCTTATATCTTTCTAATAATTCTTTACTGACCTCAACGGGTTTATATGATCTTTCCATGTGTCCCTTCTTATTCTTCAAAAATATAAGCTAATTCTATCAATAATCTTGTTGGGATCCCAGTTGCACCTCTGTTATGCCATCCATCATTAGAACTAGTCATAGAATTAGCAGCAATATCAAGATGAACCCAAGGAACTTCTTCTACAAAATGATTTATAAAATGTGCTGCAGTAATCGTTCCAGCTAATCTACCACCTGTATTTTTTATATCTGCAACAGTAGAATTATTTTGTTTTTTTGAGGTAGAATCAAGAGGAAGTTGCCATACAAAGTCTCCTGTTATATCTCCAGCCAATTTTACTTTGTCCATAAAATCTTTATTGTTTGAAAATGCAGAAATATTACCCTTGCCAAGACCTATTGAGGCTGCACCAGTTAGAGTTGCTATATCTATAATAAACTTAGGATCAAAACCTTTAGCATAAGTAATAGCATCAGCTAATGTTAACCTTCCTTCAGCATCAGTATTTTCAACTTCGATATAAGTTCCATTCATTGCTCTAACTACATCACTTGGTCTTTGAGCAGATCCACTAGGCATATTCTCAGTTGCTAAACATAAAACATCAATATTAACTTTTAATCTTAGGTTAGCAATTGCATTTATAGCAGCAATAACTGCAGCAGATCCTCCCATATCCCCTTTCATGGAAAACATTGATCCGGAAGGTTTCAAGGATAATCCCCCACTATCAAACGTTATAGCTTTACCAATATACCAGTACGAGTTTTCATTTTTTAAGGGCTTATAAGATAAATGAATTAGTTTAGGTTCTTCAATAGAACCTTGAGAGACTCCAAGAAAGGCATTCATTCCTAACTTTGCACATTCTTCTTTACTAAGTATTTTACAACTTATAGATTTATCAGTTTTATTATTTGCGATATTGGATAATTCAGTTGGTGTAAGGACGTTAGCAGGTTCATTAACTAAATCTCTTGCAAATTTTTCTGCTTCACTTTTTTCAAAAGATTTATTTACAATATCTTGTATATTAGAAATCTCACTAGAAACAACCTCAAAAAAAACATCTTTTTTTTCTGACTTTTTACTTTTATACTTATCAAAAATATAATTACCTAGAAAAAAACCTTCAAAAAAAGATTCTGTTAATAAATCTGTATCTTTTGATCTAATTGAATCTACAAAAAAACTTAAGTCAGATAATTTAGAATCAAGAAAATATCTACCAAAAGAACCCGCTGCTCTTCGAATTTTATTGGAATCAATTTCTTCTAAGCTACCTACACCTATGCAAATAATTCTGAGAAAATTAAAATTCTTATATAAACTATCAGGTGTATGAAGCACCGTAATTTTTCCTAAAGAAGATAAATCTTCATTGCTCAAGCTTTCAGAGAATAATAAATTTACGCTATCATTTGAAAAATTTATGTTATCTGTATCCTCTGAAACTAAAACAACTAGACTATTTGATTTAGATTTTTCTGTAATTTTCTTATAAAATTTCATTTGTATTTACTCACGTTTTTTTCTAGATATTTTTATTTAATAATAATTATAACTCGTAAAAAAACTTTAAATTTATTTAATTAAAATATCTCGAAAAAACCAAAATTTATTCTCAATTTTTGATTTTGTTCAAAACTTTAACTAAAAATGTTCAAAAATAAGTACTTTGGTACCTTGTTTATTCAAACAATAGATATTAAATTCATAGTTATATTCATAAATTACTGGGGGGTAAATAATGAAAAATATAAATTCTGTAAGTGTGGTTAGTGATGGTTCTTACTTATTGGATGGAGGTCCATTTTTTGGACCTGTGCCAAAAGTTTTGTGGGAAAAACAAGCAAAGCCAGATAGAAAAAACAGAGTAAGATTAGGACTTAATTCTTTATTAATTAGAAGTGGTGAAGAAAATATATGAGTAAATACAGGAATTGGATCAAAAGAACCTGAGATAAATAGAGAAATTTATGGACATGCTTCTTCTAGATTAATTAAAAATTTAAAAAGTAATGGAGTATCTGCAAAGGATGTGCATAAAGTAGTGCTTACTCAACTTCACTTTGATCATTCAGGAGGATCAACATCTCTTGATAGAGAAGGGAAATTAATACCAACTTTTCCAAAAGCAAAATATTTAGTTCAGAAGTCTGCCTGGGACGAGGCGTTTAATCAGGATGAAAGATTGCTTCCTGCTTATGGACATCCGGTTGATCATCTAAATATTTTACAAGAAAGAGATATGGTTGAATTTTTAGATGGAAATACCGAGGTAAGTCCTGGTGTGCATTGTGAAATGATAGATGGATACTCCCAAGGTCATCAAATAGTAAAAGTAAATGCGGGATCTGAAAGAATAGTTTATTTATCTGAACTAATACCTGCTCCTTCTCATTTACCATTAGCTTACATTACTGCTTATGATAGGTATCCTGATCAAACTTTAGAGATCAAGAGAAGAATTATTGCGCAGTGCGAAAAAGAAGGTTGGTTAATGGTTTTCGCTCATGGTTATAAAGAATATGCAGGATACATCAAAAGAAATAATCAAGCTCTAAATTTAGAGCCAATTAATATCTAAGACAGCCTACCTATTAGATTGTTTTCATTATCTATTGACTCAATAATTACTTGAGAAATTGAGTCAATAGGGATTTTGTCTTCTACTAACTTAAAATAAGAATAGTTTTCTGTATATCCTGAAAATGGTCTTTTATTTTCCCAAAGAATATTCTGTTTAGTAGTTAAGAGTGAATTTAGATGTTTTATATTCAAATCTTTTGCAATTTCTCTAATTTCCTTTGCCCTACTTGTTATTGTTGAAGGATGGACCTTATTTTTCAAATGATATGCAGTTGTTCCAGGTCTTATTGAGTAAGGAAATACATGAATATCTGAAATATTTAATTTTCCTAATAATTTCTTTGTATCGTTATGATCCTTGTCTGTCTCTCCTGGAAAACCAACAATTAAATCAGTAGTTATAGATGAGTTTTCTAATTTATTTCTAATTATAGAAATAATTTCAGCAAAATCTTGTATTGTGTATTTTCTTCTCATAGTTTTCAAAATTGAATCAGAACCACTCTGTAAAGGGATATGAAAATGTGGGCACAATCTACTTTTATATTTTTTTTCTTCCCAAAGCATTAATAATTCTTTGTTGAATTCGTGAGGCTGTACTGATGAAAGCCTAAGTCTTTCTATGTTAGTTTTGTCTAATATTTTTTTCAGAAGGTTAGTTAGATTAATATTTTTAAGATCATAACCATATGTCCCTAATTGGGTTCCAGTTAAAACAACTTCTTTACATCCCCTATTCTCTAAATATGAAATTCTTTGAATAATTTCTTCTGGTTCAATTGATTTTTCTCTTCCTCGAACCTTTGGAACTATACAATAACTACATATTTGATTACACCCTTTTTGTATTGCAACCGACGCTCTAGTTCTCCCAAGAAGTATTTTATTGATAGTATTCTCATTTGAACTTTTAGATAAATTAATACCCAAATCAGTAGAGATTTTATTCAAAAAAATATCTTTTTCTTTATTATTAATTATTGAATCAACTACCCCAAGATTTAATATCTCTTTACTATCCCTTTCAGCATAACAACCAGTAGCTACTATCTTCAATTTGGGGTTAGATTTTCTGATATTTCTGAGCTTATTTCTAGCTTTCTTATCAGCCGATTTTGTTACTGTACACGTATTCAATATATAAATATCACTTGAAGCAATATCATCAGAAATATTTAATCCTGAGGATTGTAATTGATCTGATATTTTTTGTGAATCAGATATATTTAATTTACATCCATGAGTTTCTATGTAGACATTCATAAGATTATTAATATCATTAGATTATAGTTATCAAGTATATAACTCTTGAAACTTGAAAGACTAATTTACTCTGATAAGATTTATCAAATTTAAGGAAAAAAAATGAAAAAGAAAGTTGTAGTAACTGGTATAGGATTAATGACTCCCATTGGTTTAGATAGAGATTCAACTTGGAAATCTATAACCACAGGAAAAAGTGGAATAAAAAAAATATCATCTTTTGATACAGAAAATTTCCAAACCAAAATTGCTGCTGAGATTACAGATTTTTCTCCTAATGAGATTTTAGGACGTAAGTTTGCAAGTCGACTTGATAGATTTGCTCAATTTGCTTGTGTCACTGCGAAAGAAGCAATAAAAGACTCAGGTATTTATCTGGATGCTATAGATTTAGAAAGATTTGCAGTACTAATTGGAAGTGGAATCGGAGGAATAAAAACTTTAAGCGATCAATTCAATGTTTTATCTGAAAAAGGGCCCTCGAGAATAAGTCCTTTTCTTGTTCCAATGATGCTTTCAGACATGGCTTCAGGCCAAGTTTCAATGATGCTTGGAACTAAAGGTCCAAATTTTTCAACCGTTTCAGCATGTGCTTCTGCAGCTGATTCAATTGGACAAGGATTACACATGATAAGAAGAGGAGAAGCTGATATTGTTCTTGCTGGTGGAAGTGAAGCTGCAATATGTCCTGTTGGTATTGCTGGATTCAATTCTGCTAGAGCCTTATCAACAAATAATGACAATCCTGAAGAAGCTTCAAGACCTTTTGATGCAAAAAGAGATGGGTTTGTTCTAGGTGAAGGAGCTGGTCTGATTGTATTAGAAGATGAAGAACACGCACTCAAAAGAGGTGCAACTATAATTTGTGAGTTATCAGGATATGGAGCAACTTCAGATGCACATCATGTAACGCAACCCCATCCAGAAGGAGAAGGAGCATCTAAAGCAATGGATATTGCAATAAGTGATGCAGGTATAGAAAAAGAAAAAGTTGCGTACATAAATGCTCATGGGACTTCAACTCAACTAAATGACAAATTTGAAACTATCGCTATCAAAAAATCTTTTGGAGATCATGCAAAAAAATTAAAAATTTCATCAACAAAATCTATGACGGGGCATTTACTAGGTGCCGCTGGAGGAATTGAGGCTGCATTTACTTGCCTTGCAATAAACGAAAAAGTAGTGCCTCCTACCATAAACCTATTAAATCCTGATCCAGAATGTGATCTTGATTATGTAGCAAATCATGCATTAAAGGGAAATGTGCCCGCAGCAATTTCAAACTCACTTGGTTTTGGTGGTCATAATGCTTCTTTGCTATTTCAAGATTATCCTAACCAGTAATGTTTTATGAGAATGAAAATTTCAAGATAAGCATCGATGATAGAAATATAGAGCCTTCAGGCCTAACAAATGAAAAAATTCTAAAAATTATTCTTCAGAATAGAAATATTTCAGATGATGAAGTAAATAATTTTCTTCAAAATTATAATATTAATTCAATAGACCCTTTTGAATTTCCTGATATGGAAAAATCTATTGAAATAATTTCTAAGTTTATAACTCAAGGAAAAAAGATTGGGGTCTATGGAGACTTTGATGCAGATGGACTGACAGGGACTGCAATACTGATTGAAACAATAGATAATTTAGGTGGAATAGCTAAACCTTTTATACCTCATCGTGAAGATGAAGGTCACGGGATTTCAAAAAATGGACTAATGAGCCTAATTGATTTTGGTTGTGAATTAATAATAACCGTTGATACTGGAACAAACTCTTTCGACTTGATTGAAGAAATAATTAATGAAAAAAATATAAATTTTATTATTACTGATCATCATATTCCAGAAAAAAAATCTTTTAGTTATCCCATTTTAAATCCTGCATTAGATGAAAATATTACCCATTATTCAGGGGCAGGTGTTGCTTGGATTTTGTCTAAAGCTATTTATCAGCACTTTGAAAAACCTATGAAGGAAGGCTTAACATCTCTGGCAACAATTGGAACTGTTGCTGATGTCGCCCCTCTACAAAAAAATAATAGAATAATAGTAAAAAATGGGCTTATAGAAATAGCTAAATCTCAAAATTTTGCTATTAATGCCTTAAATAATATTTCAGGTAAAAAATTCTTTTTTGAACCTCCTGAGGCTGAATATATTTCTTTTTCTTTGGCTCCAAGAATTAATACTCCAG
>JAZANE010000048.1:0-3304 GCA_036228785.1 Chloroflexota bacterium | reverse complement strand
TGAAGAATCTGATTTGAAAGAGCCAAATAATGAGCTAGTTACCATTTCTGAACCTGGTAAATTTACCCCTCTCATAGCACTACATAAATGTTGAGCTTTTATAACCACACCTGCTCCTTGAGCTTTAGTATTTTCATAGATACACTCGCCTATTTCTTCAGTTAGTCTTTCTTGCACTTGCAATCTTCTAGAGAATACCTTGGTTATTCTGGGTATTTTAGATAAACCAATTACTTTTTTGTTTGGCAGGTATCCAACATCAATCTTCCCAAAAAAAGGCAACATATGATGCTCACACAAAGAGTAAAATCTAATATTTCTAACTATTACAATTTGGTCATACTCAACATCGAAAAGTGCATTATTAATAACTTTATCAACATTTGCATCATATCCAGAAAGGAGTTCTTCATATGCTTTTGAGACTCTTTTAGGAGTATCTTTTGTCCCATTTTTATCAACTTTATTTTCTAAGCTCTTTAGTATTAGTTCAAATGCATTTTCAATAATTTTTCTTTCCTGATTATCAATTTTAGCCTCCAGCTATTGAAGGTAAGAAATGTACTTCGGTGTCATCTTCTAATTCTTGTAATAAACCTTTTCTAGTTGCAGCATAACCGCAAATAGCTGACAAACCGGGTTTTATTCTGTTATCCTCAACAAGATGATCTTTAGTTCCTGGGTACATTTTTTCTAAATTTTCAATTACTTCCCTAAGAGTACTTCCTTTTACTTCAACATAATCTTCATTATTTGTTTCTTTTTTTAGGTGATACGGCAAAAATAGTTTAGGCATTATCAATAACTTCCAATATTTTTCTAGGATTCATAGGAGTATGATAGAGCCTCTTTCCAGTAGCATCTTTTATAGCATTAGCTACAGCTCCTAGAGGAGGGACAATAGGAACCTCACCGACCCCTCTTACTCCAAATGGATGTAAAGGGTTTGCTACCTCAACTAATATAACATCAATATTTGGCATATCTAATGCTGTAGGCATTCTATAATCTAGAAAACTAGTGTTAGCCATACTTCCATCTTTTTCAATGTAATATTCCTCGTTCAAAGCCCATCCTATTCCCTGCACAGCTCCTCCCTGTATTTGTCCTTCAGCGTATTGAGGATAAATAGCTTTTCCAACATCTTGAATTGCAGTGTATCTAACTACATCTGTTTTACCTGTTTTTGGGTCTATTTCTAAATCACAAATTCCTACTCCAAAACCATTTCCTGCAGCTGACAAATTTACAGAAGCAGTTGAAGTTACTGGTCCTCCTGTTGGATTTATTTTTTTTGCAAGTTCCTCAATACTAATTTCTAGTTCTGATACATTTGAATTAAATTTACCATCATCAAAATTTATTTGATCTTCTGGTTCTTCCCATAGAATAGAAACTCTTTTTTTCATTTCATCTATTAGTTTTTTTGCAGCTTCCCAACCTGCATATCCTGTGGCATAAGTTGTTCTGGAACCTCCAGTAGTAGCAGTAAAGCCTATTTTATCTGTATCAGGAATTGATGGGTGAATGTTTTCTGCTGGGATTCCTAATGTTTCTGCAACTTGCATTGATATTGAAGTTCTAGTTCCACCGATGTCAGCAGATCCTTCATTCAATGCTATATTCCCATCATCTTGGAGTATTAGATCTACTGTTGATCTATTTCCTCCATTATGCCAATATCCACAGGCAAGTCCTCTACCATATATTTTATTTTTATTTCTTTTATCAATTTTAGAATTCCAGTGATCACTTTTTTTTGCAGCTTCAAGGGTTTCTATAAATCCAATCTTATGGTACAAAACTCCATCAGGTTTTCTAGTACCCTCTTTAGATGCATTTGCAATTCTAAAATCAATTTTATCCCAAGTCATTTTTTCACAAATTTCATCTATTACGCTTTCAACAGCAAATGAAACTTGAGGAGATCCTGGGGCTCTATATGCAGCGCTTTTAGGTTTATTAACTAAAACATCATAGGCATCAACCTTAATATTTGGAATATTGTAGCATGCTAAACAACATACAGCTGCAGCCGGAATAGCAGACCCAGGATAAGCTCCTGCTTCTAATTTTATATCTACAGACCCAGAGTTGATTTTTCCATCATTTGTTACACCTATTTTGACATTTATTTTTCCTCCAGGAGCAGGTCCTGATCCTTGAAAAACAGATATTCTGTCCATTATCATTTTTACAGGTCGATAGCCAGATTTTTTTGACAAAATCCCTGCCAAAGGAGGTAGGTATACTTTAGTTTTTCCTCCAAATCCTCCACCAATTTCTACATAATTTGATGTTACTTTTGAAATAGGAAGATCTAAAAATGATGCAGTTAGGTCTCTTACTGCAAACATTCCTTGAGTGCTTGACCATAGCGAAAGATGATCATTTTCATCCCAATGAGCAGTAGCGTTATGCGGTTCTATATATCCTTGGTGTACTGTTTGTAAATTGAATTCTTTTTCAAGTACATAATCTGAGTTTTTAAAATCATTATCTGCATCTCCAAGTTCGTGACGAAAATGTTTAGCTATATTTGTATTCTTTACAGTTTTTCCTAGATGATCTGCTTCTAAATCTTCTAGTATTATTGGTGCGTCTTTTGCTATAGCTTCATCAACATTCTTTACAGGTTCTAGTACTTCATATTCAACTTTAATCAACTTACAAGCTTCTTTTGCAGTATTTCTATCATTTGCTGAAACAGCCGCTACAGCATGGCCTTTGTATAAAACTTTATCTCTTGCGAGGATATTATCGACATCTCTCTTTAGATCTACAGTAATTCCATTATTTTGTGTGAATGTCTTCTCATCTTTAGTTGAGTTTATAGGAATATCTTTAGATGTAATTACTGAGAAAACGCCATCCATTTTTTCCGCTTCTGAAGTATCGATGGATTTAATTCTTGCATGCGCGTAAGGACTTCTTAATACTTCCCCCCATATTAGTCCAGGTAATTTGACATCAGCACCATATATTGCTCTTCCAGTAACTTTATCGTATCCGTCATGTCTGATAGGGTTAGTACCAATAACCTTGTAATTTTTTTTAGAATCAAAATTTATAGTCATCTATGAAAATCCTTTTCTGATAAATAATAAAAACCGTGCTATTTAATTTTTATATTTTTGAACTATAAAAAATTAACATACACGGCTTTTATTTAATTTTTCTTTAATACTTTAGTCAGTAATTTTACCTAAAACATTAAGTATTCTTCCTGGCTTCATTGGTGCATCGTAAAATCTTTTACCCAATGCATTATGAAGAGCATCACCAATTGCTGCTATTGGAGGAC
>JAZANE010000047.1:0-4905 GCA_036228785.1 Chloroflexota bacterium | reverse complement strand
AAATGAAATAAATTTATATGCAATTAATAAAAAATCTCCATGGGAACTTACTTATTCTTATGGGAGAGGTTTGCAGGCAGCCCCACTAAAGATTTGGTCAGGAAATAAAAGTAATGTACTTGATGCTCAGAATGAGTTTGAAAAAAGAGGTATATCAGCATCGAAGGCAAGACAAGGTAAATATTAATGGATATCAAGAAACTTTTGAGCGAGTCAAATACCAATTTGGTAAATCATAGAAGAGTTCTGCATTCTATGCCGGAGTTAGGTTTTGAAGAAAATAAAACTTCAAAATATATTCAAGAAGAGCTAATAAAATTAGGAATTCCTATTGATACAAAATATGGTAAAACAGGTGTTGTTGGAACTATAAAGGGTGGACTAGGTGAAGGAAGATCTATTATGATCAGAGCAGATATAGATGGATTACCTATAACCGAAGAAACTGAACTAGATTTTGCATCTAAAAATGGGTGTATGCATGCTTGTGGTCATGATGGGCACATATCAATACTTTTAGAGACAGCAAGAATTTTACAATCAGTAAGAGATTCCATTAAGGGTGAAATTATTTTATGTTTTCAGCCTGCTGAAGAAATTGTTCAAGGCGCATTAGCAATGATCGATGATGGCCTTTTTGATGACTATCATCCTGAAAGAGTTTTAGGTTTACACATATGGAATCAACTCCCTTCTGGATTTGTTGGAGTAAATGATTCAGCTGTTTTTGCTTCTGCTGACGCATTTTCTCTAGAAGTTAAGGGTAGGGGAGGTCATGGTGCTCTTCCTCACTTAAACGTAGATCCTATAGTTGCAGCATCCCAAATAATTACTAATGCTCAAACTATAGTTAGTAGAGAAATATCACCTCAAGATCCAGGAGTGTTGACTTTTGGTAAGATCGAATCTGGATCAGCTCCAAATATAATCCCTGATTCTGTAAGCATTGAAGGAACAATCAGAGCATACTCTCAAGATGTTAGAGAGCGCATTTATTCATCCCTTGAAAGAATAAGTAAACTTAGCGCTGAATCTATGAGATCATCTGCTACTACAGAAATTATGTATGGTGCAGGACCTGTGGTCAATGAGCAGGAAGTCGCTTCATGGGTTAGAGATAAGGCTAGAGAAGTTCTAGACGATTCATTAGTAGGTCCAACAGAGCCTGTAAGCGTGGGAGATGACATGGCTGAATTTCTTCAAAGAATACCAGGAGTTTATTTTTTGTTAGGTGCAAGTGTTGGAAACAAATACCCTCATCATAATTCTAGGTTTGACTTTGACGAAAAAGCTATGATTAATGGTGTAAAAGTTTTTATTTCTTGCACCTTAGATTTCCTAAATAATTAAACTACAGGAGATGTCCCTCCGTCAACATTAACTGCTGTTCCTGTAACATAGCTAGCTTTTGCTGAAGATAGAAAACAAATAACATCTCCTACTTCAATGGCTTCTCCTACTCTTCCCATAGGAACATTTTTACCCATAACTTCCCAGTGATCTTCTAATGTATAATCTGGTTTTTCTTTTTGAATGTTTTCGACTCTTGTTCTATGCTGCCCAGATTTTAACAATCCTACACATACAGTATTAACTCTTATATTAGATGCTGCATATTCTTTTGACCAAGCTTTCGTCAATGATATTCCTGCTGCTCTTGAAAGTGATGTTGGTTGACTCCCTCCAGCTGTAGCTTTCCCGCCAGGAGTAGTAATATTTATTATGCTTCCTGATCCAATTGATTTCATATCTTCAATAACTGCTCTTGCACAATAAATTGCACCATAAACCTTTAAGTTTAGATCTTCTGTAAGTTGATCATTTGTCATTTCCTCTAATGGAGATGCAGATGATGTTCCTGCATTATTTACTAAAATATCTATTTTGCCAAATTCATCCTGAACCTTATTTATAGAGCTTCTAACTGAAGTTTCATCTCTTACATCTGTTGAGAATGCGACTACCTTTCCCTTAGCATCTTTTTTGATTTCATTCACAGCATTATCTAGTTTTTCTTTAGTTCTAGCTAGAATAGCTACGTTCGCTCCCTCTCTAGAAAGAGAAATAGCTGCAGCTAATCCAATACCATCACTTCCGCCAGTAATTATTGCATTTTTGCCATTTAATCCAAGGTCCATATTTTTGTCCTTTCAGTTATAATTCTTAAGAATATAAATATATATCAATAGGAATTTTCTTTGAAGCCTCTAAAAGTAAATAAAAGAATTATTCTCGGTCCAGGCCCTTCATCTGCTAACCCAGATGTGCTGAAATCTATGTCGAACCCCATACTTGGATATTTAGACCCAGATTTTTTCAAAATTCTTGATGAGGTAAGAAATAGCCTTAAGAATTTATACAGAACTAAAGATCATGCTTTTGCACTTAGTGGATCGGGTTCATCAGGTATGGAAGCTGGTCTTACTTGTCTTGCTGAAAGGGGAGATAAAATTATTATTTGTGCTTATGGATATTTTTGTGAGAGACAAATTTTAATGGCAGAAAGACTAGGATTAGAAATAATCCCTATAAGATCTGAGTGGGGTAAACAAATGGATCCATCGCTTCTAGAAGATGCTCTAAAACAACATCCAGATACCAAACTTGTAGTAGCAACCCATGCTGAAACAAGTACTGGAGTTTTGCAAAACATTGAAGAATTAGGGAAGATAGTATCTAAGTCAAATGCTTTATTTATGATTGATTGTGTAACTTCTATTGCTGGTACTGAAATACTTTTTGATGATTGGAATATTGATTTTGCATATTCTGGAAGTCAGAAATGTTTGGCTTCGCCTCCAGGTTTATCTCCATGTGCGATGTCTGAAAAGGCTTATCAATATATAAAAAATAGAAAAACTAAACCATCTTCGTGGTACTTAGATCTCTCTTTAGTAAATGATTATTGGGGGAGCGAACATGTTCCACAATATACAGTTGCAGTCAGTTCTATATATGCACTTTATGAATCACTTAGGCTTCTCGATGAGGAAGGAATTGAAAATAGATGGAATAGGCATAAAATTAATGCTGAAAAACTAAGATCAGGTCTCACAGAAATTGAACTTAATTTACCTATATCGCCTCAAGATAGGCTTGATCAATTAACTGTTGTAACCAAGCCTGACCACATAGATGATGTTGAATTTAGAAATAAACTCATTTATGACTATAATATTGAAATAGGAAGAGGTCTTGGAGACTTTGCTGGAAAAGTTTTCAGAATTGGTCTTATGGGAGAATCTTGTAAGTCTGAGTATGTTGATCAAATATTAGAAGTTTTTAGAAAAGAAATTTAGTCAAATATTAATATTAAGCTTATCTAAATCTCAGATTTTTTCTACTTAGTTCCGATATATTTGTACAACCCATAAGTTTCATATCTCTTTCTAATGCTGTCTTATAAAGACTAAGTGCTCTCTCTACACCGGCTTGTCCAGCAGCTGCGAGTGCATAAAGATATAATCTGCCTCCAGCAACAGCTTTTGCTCCAATAGATAAAGCTTTCAGCATATGTGTAGATCTTTGGATCCCGCCCTCACATATAACATCTATCTTATCTCCAACAGCATCAACAATATCTGTTAGTACATCAAAATTAGCTACTTGACCATCAAGCTGTCTTCCACCATGATTTGATACTACAATTCCTGTACAACCAATATCTACTGCTCTTTTAGCATCTTCAACACTTACTACCCCTTTTAGAGCAAAATCTTTGCCCCAATCGGAAGCAAGTTTTTCTGCATCATTCCAGCTCATTGATTGATCTAGCATTGTTGAAAAATAACTACCTATAGATGTAGAAACATTAGAAAGCTCGCTAACACTATCTTTCAATAAAGGGAGTTCAAATTTTTCTCTTAAAACATAATTTAATCCCCACATTGGTTTAGAGAAAAAACTATATAAACTACCAAGTGTAAGTTTTGGAGGAGATGTAAATCCTGTTCTTAAATCTCTCTCCCTGTTACCAGATGTTATAGTATCAACTGTTAATGCAATTACATCAAAAGAAGATGCTTTTACTCTATCAAGTACTGCATCGTTAATTCCATGATCTTTGTGATAATAAAATTGGAACATTTTAGGAGTATTAAACTTACTTAATTCTTCTATAGGTACTGTTCCAATAGTTGATAAACCAAACATAGTCCCGTATTTTTCAGCTGCCTTTGCAACGGCTCTTTCACCTTGATGATGAAATAATCTTTGAAGTGCTGTAGGTGAACAGTAAAAAGGTAAATCTATTTTTTTTCCAAAAATTGTTGTGGAAAGATCAATATCTTCTACTCCTCTCAAAACATTAGGAATTAAGTCTACATCCTCGTAGGCACTAGTATTTCTTCTGTATGTAGTCTCATCTTCAGCAGCTCCATCTATATAATGAAAAATAGGAGATGGAAGTTTCTTTTTTGCTAGTTTCCTAAAGTCGTGGAAATTTTGACAGTCATTTAATCTCATAATATTAATATTTTTTATTTGATAATTTAAAATCTTACAGGAATTTTGAGATGCAAAGACCTTTTTTTCTTTGATTATTTTTCGTTATCAGAGATAATTTTATTAAGGATTCAAAATGCAAACCTATTCATTGAAATGCTATAAGTGTAATGTCACTCAGAATGATAATTCTATATCTAGAATTTTATGTGAAAAAGGCTGTAAGGAATTATTGATATGTGAAGATATTTCTCCAATCAAACAAGACCCTTTACAATCAATGAGGAATGATGAAGAATCATTTTCTCTAGGTGAGGGAGGTACTCCATTAATCCCCCTAAATAAAATTGGAAAAAGACTAGGATTAGAAAAACTTTTTGCCAAACTAGAATTCATGTCACCAACGGGGTCTTTTAAGGATAGAGGAAGCTCTCTTGTAATAAATATTGCTAGAAAAGAAAG
>JAZANE010000046.1:0-4581 GCA_036228785.1 Chloroflexota bacterium | reverse complement strand
GAGTTCTAATTTTGTCTACTTATATTACAAGTGCCTTAGGAATGTCTTATCTACAATTATTACCTTCATTTTCAAATATTTTTAAGAATACAATTAATGGAGATATTTCAGCACAAATACTGGGATTAATGGCATCAGCAGGTGGGATTGGAGCTCTGACAGGAACATTAGTGACTTCAAGATTAAATGAAAAAATTAATTTGGGGAAGCGTGTTTTAGCTTCTAATGTAGTAAGCGTTTTTTTTCTTTTTCTTTTCGGGTTATCAAATATGTTTATATTTGAAGATAATATATACCAAAACCCATGGATTTCTTATAACTTGATAATTTCTTCTTTTCTCATAATTTTCACAGGACTTTCAAACTCTATTTTTATGGTAGGTTCAATGTCTTTATTACAGATGAAGGTACCCGATAATCTAAGAGGCAGAGTAATGGGAATTCATACAATTACATTCAGTCTTATGTCAGCGGGAGCACTTTTTTTAGGCTTGATTGCAGAACTTCTATCATCAAGTATTTCAGTTATGCTGGCTGCAGCTTTACTTATAATAATTAATTCTTTTATATACTTAAGAAATTCAGAAATTAGAGATATCAACAATTAAAATACTTCACTAAAAATCCAAATTTTGATCTATTTTTTGAGAACAAATAATAACTCAAAAAATATATGGGGTATAAAAATTTTAAAAATAATAAAAATTTACTAAAAATACCTAAAAATCCTCCACTTTTAGCAAAAATATTAAGAATTGCAATTCCCCCAAAAAATATTTTTTTGTCATAGCATACTATGTTCTTTTTTAGTGTGTTTTGATCAATCTCAAAACCAAAAGATTCAACTGTTTGAATATCATTAGGGTGAAACTTCCAATAATTTGTTCTTTTGCTCATCCAAACTGAAAAACAAGTACAAATTGTACAATTATGATCATAAAAAACTATTTTATTTTTGGTCATAACTAATAATCATTTTTACCATTGGAGAAATATTTTCATTATCCATTAACCAATCTAAATAATCAGGGAACTGATTTCTTACATTTTGTAAACTTAGGTCCTTATGTTTTCCTTTAGAAAAAATTATTTCATCTTTTTCATTTAGAGAAAAAAAACCCTCATTATCTAAAATATTCTGAGAACTTAAGAACTTATCAAGTGTAATATTTTTTTTTGACATTTCATCATTTTGAGTTATAAATAACTCAAATAATGCTTCTGATTTTTCATCAGATTTTCTATCAAAATTTTCAATCTCAATAGAACAAAAATCCTTCAAAGCATTTGTAAGAGTTCTAGGTCTTAACTTTTCATATATTTTTTTCATGTCTATAACTTTAATTTTCCTAATATCAAATTCAACTTTAGACCTTAAGAATTCATTAAGCAATATTGGAAGATGAAAATCATATATCCCGTAGCCAATAATACAAGAGTTTTCTAAATATTGAGAAATAGCCTTAGCATAATTCTTAAATTGTTTGTGTTCATTCAAAAACGTATTAGTTATCCCATGAATTTGTTCTGATTCTTGTGAAATAGAAATATTAGGATTAAAATATCTACTTTTGGTTTCAGAACTTGAAAAAGATTCATCATTGAAAGATGTAGTAGTAAGTTTAATTATTTTGTCATTAATTGGATCTAAACCTGTTGTTTCAAGATCTAAAATTAAGTATTTATCATAGGACATTAAATTAAGAATACAAATAATTTACTAGATAAATCAATCCAGTAAAGTTATTAAAGTTCTATGTATTAGGAATAGATATGATGAATTCTGAACCTTTAGAGAGCTCACTTTTAACATCAATATCCCAATTATGAGCTACACAAAGTTGCTTTGTTATTGCTAAGCCTAAACCTGATCCAGAAATGCCTCTATTTCTATTCTGATCTACTTTATAAAATCTTTCGAAGATCCTCCCCAGTTTTTCTTTCGGAATTCCAGGCCCATCATCTGTAAAAATTATCTTTGTCGTATTATTTTCTTGTCCCATTTAAATGGTCAAGGTATCTCCTTTCCTTAGATATTTTAAGGTGTTAGAAAAAATATTTGAAAAAATCTGCTTCACTCTGAATGGATCAGCATCAATTTCTTGAGTATTCTCGAATTTCTGATTAAAATTGATTCCAAGTTCTTTTGCAGAATCTATAAAAATATCAGATGTCTCCTTCAATAACAAACTCAAATTAATAGGTTCTAAATTCAGTCTTAATTGCCCTGATTCCGCAGTTGCAATAAGGCTTAAGTCGTCGATAAGTTTTGATAATAAAACAATTTGATCATTTATTTGAAGCAGTTTATTTTGATTAACCTGAATCTTGTTCTCAATAATACCTTCTATATTAACTCTCAGAACAGTTAATGGATTTCGGAGTTCGTGTGAAATATCAGAAAACAATTGTTCTCTTTGAGTTTGGATTTCAGTCATTTTATCAACCATAGTATTAAATGATTCTGTTAAGTTTGATAATTCAGCACTAGAATAATCATCTTCAATCCGCTGAAATACTCCTTTGGAAATTTTTTCAGTTGCAAATCTCAAGTTTTTAACTGGTGAGGCTATCTGAAGAGAAATAAAGTAAGCAACAATAATACTTATAAGAAATATTCCCATAAATGACATAATTAGTAAATTTTCGTAAGCTTTTTCAAGGTTAATATTCTTGTTTATAAAAACAAGGTAGCCTACAGTTTTAGTATTATACGTTCCGTCTGCCTCTGAAACTTTAAAGTTTGAATTATTTTGATTATTTTGTAGGTCTATGATCATTTGTTCTGCAACTTCTCTAGGAACTAAACCTAACCTGTAACTTTCTCTGATTCTTCTAATTTCTCTTCCATATAACTGATCAAAAAAATCATTAGAAAAATCTATATTGATGGGAGATATAATATATTTATCTTCATCAATCATCTTCTTAACATAATCAGTTTGTAAATTGATTGCATTAGGACTTGCTATGATCCATTCATAGTTTTGATCTACGACTCCTATAGAATCTTCGGGGGCTAAACCAAGATTTGTCATTTCTCTTACAAGTACATTTTCAAAACCTTGATCAAATGATCCCCAAGACTGGTAATAAGTTGCTAATGAATCAGATACAGATTTAGTTATTTTAGATCTGTATTCTACATTTCTTTCATCTATAGTTCTTTGCCAAATAGTTTCTGTTGCAATATAGCTCGCAACAAAACTAAGTGAAATTATCACAAAAAACGAGAAAATTATCTGAGCTTGTAAATTTAATCTAAAAATTTTCTTCATACAATGCCCTATAACCAAGTCCTCTAACTGTTAATATTTTCAAATCAGACTCAAAGTTATCTAACTTCTTTCTAAGATTTTTAATGTGTACATCCACTACTCTGTCATCAGACTCAAGGTAATCATATTTAGTATATTCAAGTAGTTGATCTCTACTCAAGACATTTTCATAATTTCTAACAAAGCATTCAAGAAAATCAAATTCTGTTTTAGTTAAATCAATTAAATTATTATTTATTTTGAATTCTCTTTTAGAAGAAGAAAGGCTTACATTACCCTTGGTAAAATTATCTAACTCATTTTCCTTATCTTTATTTCGTTTCAATACTGCTTGTATTCTAAGTAAAAGTTCTCTCATACTAAAAGGTTTTGTCATATAATCATCTGCACCTAGTTCAAAACCTAGTATTTTGTCATCAAGTGTAACTTTTGCAGTAAGAAATATAATAGGTATCTGTGATTTTTCTCTGATGATTTTAATTACATCTAATCCATTTAAACGAGGCATCATGATATCTAGAAGAACTAAATCGGGATTATAGGATAAAAAATGTTTGATAGCTTCATTTCCATCATTTACTGCTAAAATTTCATAATCCATAGCAGAAAGATATTCTGATAGAGAATCAGTTATTATTTGATCATCGTCACATATAAGTATTTTGTTAGCCATAAACTTTAATTTTATCTACTTTTGTTTTGAGGGTAAATAGAAATGTTGTTGCTTGGAAAATCATAAAAGTACAATATCCCAAAATCTACTTACCCTCATCTAGTGGGGGACAATTTAATGTTGTCTAGCAAAACTTCCTCTCTTCTTTCATCTCTTATCTCCAGAAAGGATTGCTTCAAGTTTTAATTCAGCTTCATATTCGGTTATTTTACCTTCGTCAATTAATTTTTCAAGCTTAGATCTAACTTCAGATTCTGTAGGTATTTTCCCAAACATTCCTCGCTTCTTTCCTCTCTTATCTCCAGAAAGGATTGCTTCAAGTTTTAATTCAGCTTCATATTCGGTTATTTTGCCTTCGTCAATTAATTTTTCAAGCTTAGATCTAACTTCAGATTCTGTAGGTTTAGTAGTCATTTCATCTGCACTTAGATATTTTTCACTATAGAAAATAGCCCCAACAAATAAACATACTGAAATCAACACTATGTAAATTTCTTTGCGAAGTTTATTTTGGTCACTCATTATAATTTTTTTCATATTCTTCTCCAATATTTTTATTTATTAGAAAGACCTTATTGAATAACTATATAAATGCTATTAAAGAAATATGAAGATTATATGAAGAGATAG
>JAZANE010000045.1:0-2960 GCA_036228785.1 Chloroflexota bacterium | reverse complement strand
CAACCTGTAGTTAATATTGTTTTTGATGACGATGGATCTGATATTTTTTATGAAGTAACTGACAGAATATCTAGAACAGGAGATTTACTTGCTATTTATTTAGATAATGAAGAGCTCGTCAGTCCTGGTGCTGATAAAGCCATATCTGGAGGTAGAGCATATATTTATGGTAAAGATATTGATGCAGAGAGAGCAAGAGAGATTGCAATTCAGCTTAGATCAGGAGCTTTACCAGCTAAACTTGACTTGATTCAAGAGAGAAATGTTGATGCAGTTTTAGGCTCTGAATCTCTTTCAAAAAGTTTAACAGCTGGAATTATAGGATTTGTACTTGTTTTGATTTTCATGATCGCTTATTACAAAATCCCTGGAATTATTGCATCTTTAACTTTGGTAATTTATCTCCTATTTGTTGTTTCAATTTTCAAGATCCTACCGGTAACTTTGACCCTTTCTGGAGCAGCAGCTTTGATACTATCAATAGGTTTTGCAGTCGATGCAAATATATTAATATCAGAAAGAATTAAGGAAGAGTTACTTGCAGGAAGAAACCTACTAAATTCTATAACTGTTGGATTTGATAGGGCCTGGCCTTCGATAAGAGATGGAAATTTTTCTACAATAATAACAGCAATAGTCCTATATTGGTTTGGCTCTAATTTTTCTACATCTGTAATGCAAGGCTTTGCATTGACTTTGGGGCTTGGAGTTTTGTTGAGTATGATTACAAGTTTTCAAGTTAATAGGATTTTGGTCAGACTGATCACAAGTAGTAATTTGTTTGAACAAAGTAATTTATTCATTCCAATTTCAAAGAAAAACAAATCAGGAGATAACTAATATGAATTTATTGTCTAAAAGAATATATTTATTTTACTTTTCAATACTTGCAATAGTTATTTCAATAGTACTGTTAGTAATACCTGGATTACCATTAGGCATTGATTTCACATCTGGGTCAACTATTACTTACCGATGGGATGATAAAAGTCCAACTCAAGATCAAATAAGTGAAAGTATGGAAAAAGCAGGATTTGAGATTTCAATTATTCAATCAATGGGAAATAAAGAATTTTTCATAAGAACTTCTGACTTAGGATTAAATGGAAAAGAAATGATTGATGAGCAATTGAAAAGTTCAATTGGAGAACTTCCAGTAACTTTGGATGTTAATACTGTTGGATCATCAGTTGCTGAAAATACTATTAGGAATTCTGTAATCGCAGTATTTATAGCTTCTTTATTCGTAATGCTTTAGATAGTTTATGCCTTTAGAAATGTTGAACAAGCATATGTATATGCTATAGCAGCAATCATAACCTTAGTTCATGATGTATTTGTTGTAATGGGATTATTTATATTAATAAGTATTTTTGTTGGCTCTGTAGTTAATTCAATATTTATTGTTGGTATATTGACAGTTATTGGTTATTCTGTAAATGATACAATTGTGATTTTTGATAGAATCAGAGAAAATTTAATTGTTAATAAATCTACTGAATTTATAAATGTTGTTAACAAGTCAGTTGGAGAGTCTGTAACTAGGTCTCTAGGTACTTCTATCACTACTTCCATTGTTATTTTATCTATGCTTCTGTATGGAGGACAATCATTGAGAGATTTTCTAATTGTTTTATTATTAGGTGTGATTATTGGAACTTACAGTTCAATATTTGTTGCATCTAACTTACTTTTGACATGGAGGTATGGAATAAGAAAATAAACTAATCTCTAGTTCTGTTTATGAGCTTTTCCTCCTCAAGCCGATCCAAAATAGCCAAACAATATTTTCTACTCATACCTAGATTTGTTCTAATTAGGTTAATATTGATTTTTTTATTGATTTTATTGATTTTTATAATTTCATTTTTCAATTTATTATAGGAATCAGTAATATAATATATTTCTTTTGAACACTTAACTATCACCTGATGATCTATTAAATAATTCATCAATTCAGATTCAAGATGATTATCTGTAGGCGGCATATAATTTTTTACATTTATTGAGTTTAAGTAATTATTTATTTTGGATTTTTGATCATTATTTAGCTTTGTGGTGAAGTTTATTTTTTGAACAAATCCATCCTTTATTTTTATTAGTTTTTTTCTCAAAAGTGTATTTATTATTAATTTATTCTCTTTTTTTTCGTAGATGCTTGATAAAGGCAATCCTTTACCTAGAGGATTATTTTGGTGGTATTTTTCAACCTCTTTCATAAATAGTTTTGCTTCCTCAATCAAATATTTTGAGCTTATTACATATGATTCTTTTTCGAATATAATATATTCATTGGAATTATTTAATATCTTAATTATTTCATCTTTTTTCTTTCCTAAAAACTTAACTAAATTCTCAAGAGAAATAGTTTTGTATATACTTAGAAAGAATTCAATTTTCTTACTATCATTTATAATTGCAGATCCAAGTTTTTCTTCTAGTGATATCTTTTTATAAAAAATTATTTCACCTCCTCCAATAGTTCCATTATTGTTTCTAATAATAAACTTGTCTCCAACAATGAATGCTATAGTTTTATTTAAATTAATTCTGGCAATATTTGTATTATTTATTAATTTTATTTTCCCGATAGTTTTAGATGAACCAGTATGAAATATTATCTCTGAAAAATTTTTTATTTCTTTTAGAAGATTGATTTTTACGTAAACAAGTTTTGATTCCAAAATGAAATTTTTTTCGCCTATAATATCTCCTTTACTAATTTCATCTGTACTAAAGTTTTGAATATTTATAGAAACTCTACTTCCTGGGCTTATCATATCTAAATCTTCATTGAAGGCTTGTATTTTCTTTATCTTTAATTTTCTTGAATTAGGCAATATTTCAAGACTAGTTTTACTAGAAATAGAATTTCCTATAAGAGTTCCAGTTGCAATAGTACCAATCCCTTTCAGGGAAAAGACTCTATCTACTGAAAATCTTCCTGCCTGAATTAATTT
>JAZANE010000044.1:0-7834 GCA_036228785.1 Chloroflexota bacterium | reverse complement strand
ACTTTAATTCGTCTATGATAAGATCCACCTCAAAAAAATTAGGATTATCCACAGAAGCTTCAATGCGTTTTGAAAGAAATCTTGATCCAAAACTTGCAATCTATGGTCTATCTAGAGCAGCAGATTTGATAGTAGAGCTTGCTGGTGGCAAAATTAATCAGAAAATTCAAGACAACTATCTCTTAAAGATTAACGATCAAAAAATTATTCTTAATAAAGACAAGTTAAGAAATCATTTAGGCTTAGATATATCCAATAATCAAATTGATCAAACACTAGATAACTTAAATTTTCATTCTACTTTTGATGAAATCAATCAAATCTGGGAAGTAGAAAAACCTTTTTGGAGGACAGATATTCAAATTCCAGAGGATATTCATGAAGAGATCGCAAGAATTATTGGATATGATGAAATTCCATTAACTTACTTGTCAGGAAGTGTGCCAAAATGGGAACCAAATAAATCTTTAGATATCAAATATCTTTCTCAGGACCTTATGGTTGGTGCAGGATTAAGTGAAGCAATTTCCTACTCAGCAATTTCAGAAAATCAACTCTCTTTTACTCCAAATATATTTGATTTAGGAGAAAAGATAACTTTGACTAATCCTATTTCTAAAGAATATTCAATACTTCGAAAAAGTCTTATACCTTCTCTAATTTCAGCAGCCTCAAGAAATTCCAACAATTGGAAAGGGCCAATAAAGCTTTTTGAAATAGGAAATGTTTTTTTTGAATTAGATTCAAAGGTTATTGAAAAAACTATGCTCTCAGGAATATTAACAGGACCCAGACAAGAAATTTCATTGAATTCTGAATCTTCCAAATTAAATTATTTTGACATTAAGGGTATAGTAGAAATGCTTTCCAAGAATCTATATTTCGATTTTGAAGTAAAAGAATCAAATGATAAGTTGTTTTCTGAAAAATCCGCAATAATTTATAATCGAAATATAGATGAAAATATTGGTTGTATGGGTGAGCTATCCAAAGAAACAATAGAAAAAAATAATTTTTCATCCTCCGAGGTAATTATTTTTGAAATAGACCTATCGAAAGTAATTAAGTGTCAAAATAAGTTTATTTATAAGGATTTTTCTCAGTACCCGCAGGCTCATAGAGATTTATCTCTGATTATTGATAGATCTGTAAAATTTTCTCAAATTAAGGAGATTATTTATGGTGAAAACCTAGTTGAAGATTGCTTGATTTTTGATATTTATGAAGGTAATGAAATTCCTAGTGAGAAACGAAGTATTTCTATAAGAGTAAATTATCAATCTCCCAGAGAAACTTTGTCTTCAAAAAAACTTGAAAAAATAGAAAAAAATATTTTATCCAAACTTGAAAAAAAATTAGGTGTATACATTAGAGAGTAATAATGACAAAGAAGAGAAAATCTCATTACCATGCTGATATGCTTTCAGTTGAAGAAGCAAGAGAGAAAATATTATCTGTATTTAATAAACTAGAAGAAATAAGTGTTAATCTTGAAAATAGTCTTGGTTATGTTATTTCAAAAGACGTAGTTTCGAAAATAAATGTTCCTCCTTGGGATAACTCAGCTATGGACGGTTATGCTGTTCTACAGAAAGACGTTAAGAAAGCTTCAAATGATAATATTGTCTATTTAAATGTTATCGAAGAAATTGCTGCAGGTAATATGCCTAAAAAGTCTATTTCATTAGGGCAAGCATCTAGAATTATGACTGGAGCACCTGTACCAGATGGAGCTAATGCAGTAGTTCCATTTGAAGATACAGATGAAAATCAATCAAAATCTAAAGAAAAAATAGGAATAAAAATTGATGTAGTTGATTTTGAAAATATTAGAAAATGCGGAGAAGATATTTCTGAGGGGGATAAAGTAATAACGAAGGGTACAGAAATAACACCTGCAGTAGTGGGAGTACTTGCATCCATTGGGTGCGACCAAATTCAAGTATATAGAAAGCCAAAAGTAGGTATTTTATCCACAGGAAACGAATTAATTGAACCTGGTGAAAAACTAGAAAAAGGAAAAATATATAATTCAAATTCTTCGACAATTGCATCTCTTACCAAACAATACGGAGGAGAAATAAAATCTCAAACCCACTCTGAAGATACTATAGAGGATTTAGAAAAAAAACTTTATAACTTCCATGATGTAGATCTGATTGTAACTTCTGCAGGAGTATCTAAAGGAGATTATGATGTAGTAAAAGATGTTCTTAGTAAAAATGGAGATATGAACTTTTGGTCTGTAAATATGAGGCCTGCTAAGCCCCTAGCATTTGGACAAATAGTTATCTATGGTAGGGAAATACCCTTAATAGGCCTTCCAGGTAATCCTGTGAGTGCTATGATAGCTTTTGAAAAGTTTGGTAGGTATGCTATTGATAAGATGAGTGGAAAAAAAATCAAGCATCGCCCCATTATTAGGGCAACTCTGACTGAAGATATACATAACTATGATGGAAGAAGACTTTATGCAAGGGTTAAGGTTTCTAGAGAAGATTCAAAAATTATTGCAACTCCATTAAAAAATCAAAGCTCTGGTGTACTTACATCAATGTTTTTATCAAATGGTTTAGCTATTTGTCCTTCAGGAACTGATATACTTAAAAAGGACCAAAAGATTGATGTAGAAATGTTTGGTTGGAAAGAAGATATTTCCGAAATACTAAACTAAATAAGGTAATAATATGGCAACAACAGAAAAAGAAGACATAAAAACTGAGGATAAATTTATTGTTGATTTTGAAGCTTTTGAAAAATCTCAATTATCTATTAATTTCATAATAATTGAAAAGTTTTTTGATATTTCTGAAAGAAAAAGCCTGATTTCATTATCGACAAAAGAATTGTTAGCTAAAGTGAAAGATATAGACAAGGATCTTGATGAAAAATCAGAGGATCATCTATTGAAGAAATTTGTTTTACCTGGGACATCACTCATAGAAGCCGTTTTTAGGATCCTTATTCTGAACCAGAATAAGGGGATGTCTATTTCTCAGATGGAAGAAAAGCTCAAGATTGCTTGGGCTACTGTTATATATCTAAAATCTTATACTCATGAAACTATTTCAAAAATGCTTCTTTCTGAAAATGAATATTTTATATGCAAACAAGATTAATTGATATATTTTCTTGAATTGATAGTTTGATTGTGTGACCATTTGAAAAAGAGAACTGCTAAGGTTCCTAAGAAAATAGCATTTCCAGGAAGCCACATTATTAATCCTCCAATTTTTTGATCTTCTATGGCCTCTATCCCAAACAATCTAGGTATATTTTCACCATAAATTACTCCGTCAGCAAGTGTTATAAATGCAGCTACAACCGCAGTAGGTGTAACTGCTAATAGTAGGTAAACCATTCTTACAGCTAAATTTATTTTTTTGGATCCTATACTTAGTCCTATAACTGGCCACCAAAATAAAATTCCACTTAAAAAAAAGAATAAGTGCTCGGCATAATGAATCAAATCAAAATTTAGAGCTAAATTGAAAAAAACGGGAAGATGCCAAGTCCATAAAGAGATCACATAAAAAATCAATGTAAATTTTGGAGAAGTGATTTTTCCTAAAATTTTTCTTATGAAACTTTTGGGTCTTAAGAAATCTGCTAAACCAATTCTTATTACTCTTGGAAAAAACCAAATGTTAGCAGAAAAAAATAAACCAGATAGAAATAAAGGGGGAACAATCATAATCATAATGAGATGTTGGATCATATGAATCCAAAATGTTTCTTCATATTGTGCAAAAGGTCCTACAAGGGCAATTAGTAAAAAAATATAAGCAAAAAAGCCTCTGATAAATTTTAAGATTTGACCCTTTGATTTATTGTTATTAATCAATTTGTAGGAACCGATTATGTAGATGGAGAAAGCTGTGATTAATAAAAAGAAAAAATTAGAGCTTAGGTTCCACTTTAAAAAGAAATCTATTGTTGAAATTTCATTATTCAATTTGACTTTGTCTGATCATCCGCCAAAACCATGAAATGCTGATAAAAGAACAAATAATGAAAATATGAAAACACCAATTACCATACATGTCACAAATATATATGAGAATAATTTATGATCGAATCTAAGATGCATAAAAAATGCTACAACTAAAATAAATTTTATTATAGAAAACCCAAGCATTGCAGGGACTAAAATATATCTTAATCCTTCTTGATCAAACCACCAAACTTCAACAAGAGTTATTATTCCAAGAATAGCTGCTATAACCCAGTAGTAAGCTGGCCCCGCATGACCCTTACCTGAAGTAATCCAGACAATAAAATCTTTTGTTTTTTGAATGAAACTTCCAAATGGATGTTCGTTTTGAGGGTTTGCTTCAGCTTCTGATGTTTTTGGTATTTTCCACCAACCATTTCCATCATGATGAAATAAATCTTTTATTAGAGACAAAATAATTACTCCTATCTAGTATGCAGCTTCCCATGGTATTCCGCCAGGAGGGACTCCATCTCCAGCTGTTATTAAGTATAATAATCCAAAAATTATAATCCATACAATATCAACGAAATGCCAATATAGTCCTGCTATCTCTAAATCTACAGCATTATCACTTGTCAAGTTACCATTATATTCGTTGTAAAGTAAGAACCCTAACCATAATATTCCTAATGAAACATGGGCACCATGTAAACTTGTTAGGGTAAAAAAGGTAGATCCAAACAAATTAACTTGAGGAGTCATTCCAATATGAGCAAAGTGACTAAATTCATAAACTTGAAAACCCATAAAGATTAATCCCATTACAATAACTGAAAACAACCAAAATTTAGCTAATCCCATTTTTGATTCTTTTAAATAATGTAATGCTAGTACAATCCCCAATGAACTCATCAAGAGCACAAACGTACTAACAGTGGTTATTGGTATATCTAGTGTATCTGCGGGATATGGTCCATTCAAGCTTTTATTTCGATAAGCCATGAATGTTCCAATAAAAGTTCCGAAAAACATTACGTCTGAACCAAGAAATGCCCACATTAGTAATTTTTTATTACTTACTCCTGTAGAGTTATTAATCTCTTCTCCATGATGTATTGTTATGTTATCGCTTGACATTATTCCTTCTTTCTAATGATGGCTTTCGTCATGGGGTTCATTTACCGGCTCCGTAGACCAACCTATACATCCCCAAAAAACTAGTATTAATCCTATTGTTACTAGAGCATAAGTGTAAATTACACCTAAAGCAGCTATAGATAATCCTATCCCAATAAATAGAGGATAATATGACAGATCAGGTAAATGAATATCATCTTCATTAACTTTTGAAGTGTCTTCAACTTTAGCCTTAGGTTCTAATGAACCTTTTGGACTACCTTCGAAAAGACTAGGATATTTTTTATACCACCAGTCATCCACATGAGAAACTTCAGGAAGTTTTGCAAAATTATAATGAGGAGGAGGAGATGATATTGACCATTCTAAAGTTCTTCCATCCCAAGGATCACCTGGAGCATTAACTCTTTTTTTCATTGAATAAATTACATTGAATATAAATAATGAAACTGATAAAGCAATAATAAAACCGCCTAGAGTGGCTGCTAAATTAGAAACTTCCCAACCCATATTATCTGCATAGGTATATATTCTTCTAGGCATACCATCAAGTCCAACCCAGTGCATAGGAGCAAACTGAAGATTAAAACCTATCAACATTAGTATAAAATTAATTTTTCCAATTTTATCGTTCAAGAAATATCCAAAAAACTTAGGCCACCAAAAATATAGTCCAGAAAATATTGCAAAAATTGCTCCTCCAAATAAAACATAATGGAAATGTGCAACAACATAGTAAGTATCTTGTTGTTGAGCATCAGATGGAGATACAGCATGAGTTACACCTGATAGTCCCCCAATAGTGAACATTGCTATAAAACCTATTGAAAATAGCATAGATGTAGTAAATCTTATCGATCCCCCCCAAAGAGTTGCCATCCAGTTAAATATTTTTACACCCGTAGGTACAGCAATTAACATTGTAGAAATTGTAAATGCTGTATTTGCTGCCGGACCTAATCCAACAGTAAACATATGGTGACTCCATACAAACCATCCCATAAATCCAATACCTGCTCCAGAAAACACTATGAAGCTGTACCCAAATAGGGGCTTTCTGGAAAAAGTAGGTAAAACTTCTGAAACAATACCCATAGCAGGTAGTATCAAAATATAAACTTCAGGATGTCCAAATAACCAAAAGATATGTTGCCAAAAAATAGGATCTCCACCAGCTTCAGAGTTGAAAAAATTAGTTCCGTAAACTCTGTCAGCAGTCATTTGGATCCCAGCCACACCAAGTACAGGAAGTGCCAAGACGATCAGAATTGAAGTGATAAAGGTCATCCAAGTAAATACAGGCATTTTCATCATAGACATTCCAGGAGCCCTCATGTTTATGATAGTTACAATAAAATTCAAACCAGCAGCTATCGATGCTATTCCAAGAACGTTTAGCCCCATAACCCAATATGTCATTCCATGACCAGGATTAAACTGAACAGTTGAGTTAGGAGGATAACCGAACCAACCACCATTAGGTGCTCCTCCGGTGAACCAGCTAATATTCATGAGGATTGAACCGAAAATAAAAACCCATAAACTTAGAGCATTAAGTCTTGGAAACGCTACATCTCTGGCACCAATTTGAAGAGGAATCAGCCAGTTAAAAAATGCAGCAGAAAGAGGCATTACAACTAGAAATACCATAGTTGTCCCATGCATAGTAAATAATTGATTATAGAGTTCTGGGCTTATAATTCCAGATTCAGCGTGTGAAAGTTGAACTCTTATGAGTAAAGCTTCAATTCCACCCATAATAAACCAAAAGAATGAAACTATTCCATACATTGTTCCTATTTTTTTATGATCAACTGTTCCTAACCAGGACCAAATACCGTAATGTGACATTGGTCTTGGAAATATTCTTGGTATTTGGAATTGTTTTGGTTTACTTATTGTACTCAAATTACACCTCTTTTATTTATTATAAGTAGCTGAGCTTTCTAGAGAAGGCTTAAGACTTAATAAATATTTTGCTATTTGATTTATTTCTTCGTTTGAGAGTTGGCTTTCATCTCTATATATTGCAGCATGATTTTTCATTCTAGTTCCAATTTTGATTTCATCTGGATTTTCAATCCATTTAACTAAATTTTCTAGATTATTTTCTTTTATTCCAGCAGCAATAGTTATTCTATTTCCATAATGAGTTAGATTTGGAGCTGAAACAATTGCGGAATTTTGCTTATCTTTTTTCCATTCTTCCCACCTATTATATTGAGATGTTATTTCTTTCGTATAAGCACCTTTTTTATATGAATCATAAGTATGACACATACTACAGTTTCCAACAAAAAGCTTTCTTCCTTCATCTTCATCTGAACCTGATACTAACTTAGCAGGGGGAGTTCTCATTTCATCAAGCCAACTTTGATAATCTTCTGGTGTATGTACTATAACTCTAAATCTCATCATTGCGTGCGCAATTCCACAGAATTCAGCACATTGTCCATAATATAATCCGGGTTCGTCTGCTTTTATATATATTTGATTTTCATGATTAGGCACCATATCCACTTTACCAGCTATTTTAGGGATCCAAAAAGAGTGAAGAACGTCTTGAGATCGGAGGTTTACAATTACATCTTTATCTTCAGGAAGATGTAGTTCATTAGCAGTTATGACTTCCTCTGAAGGGTATTTGAATTCAAACCACCATTGATGGCCGACTGCTTCAATTACCAGAGAATCTTCTTCTTCTGGCATTACTTGTGTCTCCCATATTGCTAAAACAGTAGGTATAGCTATAATTACAAC